>CAUYXS010000119.1:0-4342 GCA_963577205.1 Dehalococcoidia bacterium
CCTGCGTGCCCCGGCTGGTGAACGTGCGCCGAAACGCCCGCCGCAGCCGGTCGGCCTCCACCGGCGACATCCCGGCCACGTCCATCGCCAGCTGGTTCACCTGATCTTGGAACAGGATGATGCCCAGCGTCCGCTCCAGCGCCTTCGCTTCTAGAGGATGGTCGTATCCCCACAACCGTTTCGTGGGCCGCCTGCCTTCTGCCAGTGCCTTCTCGGCCGCCCGCTCGGCCACGTGGCGACGCACGAACATGCCCACCCCGTCGTTCACGCCCACGCCCGGCCGCACCGCCGCGACTTCGTACGCCATTTCTGTCAGATTACGCGGCCGGATGCGGGTGATCGTCTGCATCTGCGCCGCCGACTCTATCTGGAACACCCCCACCGTGTCGGCTCTATGGATGTCGGCGTAGACCGTCTCGTCCTCGAAGTCGACGCGGCTCAGGTCCACGTACTCCCCCGTGCGCTCCTCTATCAGCGCCAGCGCGTCCTGCATCTGCGACAGCGCCCCCAGCGCCAAAAAGTCGATCTTTACGAACCGCGCATCGTCGGCGCTGTCCTTGTCCCACTGGCACACGAACCGCCCCTCCATCGCGCTCGGCACCACCGGCACAATGTCCATCAGTGAGCGCGAGTCCAGCACCATGCCGCCGGGGTGCTGCGCCAGGTATTTGGGGAAGTTGATAAGCTGCCCCGCTAGGTCCGCAATCTCCCGCCACACCGGCGAGGCCGTCCGGTCCCGGAACGCCGGTAGCTCCGCCATCTGCTCGGCCAGCGAATCGAAATGCCGCCAGTCAATCTGCTTGGCCAGCCTGTCCAGGTCCTCCGACGGCACGCCAAAAGCGCTGCCAAGATCCCGTATGACGCCGCGAGGCTTATAGGTGGAGATCATGCCCGTCAGCACCGCTCGCTTCGGCCCCCACTCCCGCTGCATCCGCACAATCAACTCTTCCCGAATATTGCGGGGAAAATCCAGGTCAATATCGGGGATCACCCCGTCCATCGCCTCGTCCGGCATGAACCGGCTCAGGCTGAGCCCGAACTTGAGCGGGTCTATGTGGGAAATGCCCATCAGGTACCCCACCAGCATGGCCACTGACGACCCCCGGCCCCGGCCCGGCGCGCGCTCTTCCAGCGGAATCTCCGGCTCACTCAACCCCAACTCAATCATCACGTCCCGCGCCATGCGGACAAGGTCGTAGTAGATAAGGAAAAACCCCGCCAGCCCGTGCCGGCTTATTAGCTTTAACTCCTCAGACATTCGCTCCGCGACCGTCTGCGGGCTTGCGCCTTTCACCTTGTAGCGGAAGTCGAGCGAGCCGTAGCGTCGCAGCGCGGCCTCCCGGCATATGTGGGCGAGCCACGACTGCACCGTATGCCCCTTCGGCACCGGGTGGTCGGGGAACGTGTAGCCCAGGTCGGCCCGCAGGTCGAAGGTGCAGCGCTCGGCAATGCGCACCGTGTTGGCAATAGCCTCCGGGTGCCAGCGGAACAGCCGCGCCATCTCGGCCGGGGACTTCATGTAGAACTGCGAATTGGGCCGCCGCTCCCTGTGCGTCTGGTCCAGCGTCGAGTTGCTCTTTATCGCCACCAGCGCATCGTTCAGCCGGTGCCGATCCCGCGCGTGGTAGTGCACGTTGTTGGTGGCCACAGCGCCGACCCCGGCATCTTGTGCAAGCGCGGCCAGCCGCCGATTGCGCGCCGTGTCGCCGTGCACGAGATTCTGCTGCATCTCCACGAACACGTTGTCCGCCCCGAAGCAGTCCACGTAGCCGCTCAGTAGCTGTTGCGCCTCGCCCAGCCGACCTTCGTCGACCAGCGTTGATAAGGGAGATTTACGACAGCCGGTAAGCAGAATCAGTCCCCTCGTAGGTTGCTGCGACAGGGCATTCTCGGCGAACAGTGCCGGGTCCAACTCCGGCGCTTTGCGCCTGTCATCCCGCCACTCCGGCGTGCCATCGCAGCCATGCGCGAGCGATATCAGGTTGCTCAGATTGGCGTAGCCTGCCCGGGTCTCGGCCAGCAGCGTCACGTGGCCACCGCCCGCCAGCGTCAGCTCCGCGCCGGTAATGCCCTGAAGGCCGGCCTTGCTCGCCGTCTTGGCGAACTCCAGCGCCCCGCACAGGTTGTCGTGGTCGGTAATCGCCAGCGCCCGGTACCCCAGTTCCACCGCCCGTTCCACAAGCTCATGCGTCCACGACGCCCCCTCCTGGAACGAGTAGTTCGTATGGCAATGAAGCTCCGCATAGGAATGAATGAGCTTGACAGTCATGGATTAAGCACTAATGTGGGGCCAATATTTCTGGAGGAGGATGTTATGTCTGAGCAAAACAAAGCCGTGGTAAGGCAGTACTACGAAGCGCTCGATGCCGGTGACTTCGACACACTCGCCAGCACCCTGGCCGACGACTTCAAGTCCGACTTCCTGGGACAGGACTTCGACAAAGCCAACTACGTTGGCATGGGGCAGGGGTTTCTCGCGGCCGTTCCCGACCTCAAGCACGTGCTCGGCGAACAGGTCGCAGAGGGCGACACCGTCATCACGCCACTGGTCGCCACCGGTAGCATGCAGGGCGAACTCATGGGCATGCCCGCCTCCGGCAAAAGCTTCGAGCTGGTGGGCATCAACACTCATCGACTCTCCGGCGGCAAAATCGTCTTCCACACCGCCGTCTTCGACGGCGGCCCCGGCGTACTCATCAGCCAGATCCAAGCCTAGAGGGGGCTGCTCCGTGCGGCCCGGCCGCACTCTGGGACGCTCTCCGCTCGCGGGGCTCGCTCTAGGGCTCTTCGGCTGCTCCGCGCGGGCTTCGCCTGGCTGGTCAGGGCTTTTCGCCATTGACCGAGGCAATCAACTGCGCGCAAGCCGCGCGCTGCAACCGAGGATGGCCCAAAGAAGCCGACCGAACGTACCCGACCACACAAGCCATCGGGGGTCCTTAGGGGGTGAGAACCCCCTGAGTGGGGTTTGGGGTCCAGCCCCCAAAAAGGCCTAATGGGGTAGAGGTCTGAAGGATAGCACAAACGTTCTGTTATAGAGCATGGATGCCCTGCACCCCGACCCTGCATCCCCAACCCCCGCATCCGGGGGAAAAACCTCGCATCCAAAGACCCGAGGGAGAACAACCATGCTCAATCTGCTGAAAAGGTCGAAAAACAGGGGCCCGAAGGGCAAGATGCGGACCGTCGTCAACGGCGCCACCATCGCCGAAAGCGACGAAACCATCGACGTGTCGGGCGTCACCTACTTCCCGCCCGGCGCACTCAAACACCAGTACTTCACCAAATCAGCCCTGAACACCACCTGCGTCTACAAGGGCGAGGCCAGCTACTACGACATCACCTCCGGCGGCGAGACCCGGCCCGACAAGGCCTGGTACTACCCCGAACCGAAGCCTGCCTACGCGCACATAAAGGACTACGTAGCCTTCTACGGCCCAAACGAAGGCGGCGTAGAGGTAACCCCGGCCTAAACATCTCCGCTCGCAGGGCTCGCTCTCGGGCTCTTCGGCTTTCGCCTCATCGGCTGCTCCGCGCGGGCTTCGCCCGGCTCGTCAGGGCTTCGGCGACAGACCCCCGCCTAAAGCCCTCGCTCGAACCACAGCTGGCGGTCGCCGCCTATCGGCGAGTCGGGGCCGCCGGTGTTCGCGAACCCCAGTTGCTCGTACAGGGCGATCGCACGCACGTTGCGCTCGTTCGTGTCCAGCGTAATCAGCTCGCACCTGCGCTCCCGTGCCCTGGCCATCGCCGCCTCGACGAGCCGCTTGCCCAGCCCTTGGCGTCGGGCTCGCTCGGCCACGAACACCGTCTCAATGTACGCGTCGCCGCCGTCCGTCCAGATCGTCCGCCGGTAGCGCTGTTGCAAGAAGCCCGCGCAGCGCTTGTCGCCGTCATGGGCACAGCGCTCGTCCCCATCGAAAGCCACGAAGAACTCCGTGTCCGGGTCGTCCATCATCGGCCCGATGCGCTCGGCCAGCTCAGCCTCAGTCGGGTGCTCGCGGCCCTCCAGGCGACGAAAGCCATCCGCCATCGCGGCAACGCAGGGAACGTCGGCTGGCCCGGCTACTCGGATATCGAAGTGAGTGGGCATACTTGTATAATAGCCGCTCGGGCGCGCCGTCTAGGCGCTGCCGCATTCGCCGCCAGAGCGGCAGAAACACCTGCTTGGGGAGGACTTATTGGAGGCGCTCGGAACGCATCTGCTTTTGGAACTTGAGGGCTGCAACCCCGAGCTTCTCGATGACCTCGATCACATAAGAGACTCCATGGTCTCCGCCGCCACCGAGACCGGCGCAACCATAGTCGGGGAGACGTTCCACAAGTTCTCGCCCACCGGCGTCACCGG
>CAUYXS010000120.1:0-4306 GCA_963577205.1 Dehalococcoidia bacterium
GCGCACCTCAAAGAATTCCAGAAAGGCGGCACGGATATCGTCGCCGGACATGGGTGGGTCGGTCGTCATGAAGCGGCGGCCGTCTCGGGGTTTCGGAATGGCTGTGGGAGGCTCCACGGCCTAGGAAAAGTGTATGCGCGGGGATGGCCGGTGTCAATCGTTGCGCGCGTCGCCACGAGGGCAGATCGTTGGCTCTCCAGCAGGCAACGGCCTGCAAAACGAGCGTTGACGACCCTGCTTGCCCATGCTAGTGTGATATGTGCCTGATTCGTTGGCTCGATAGGCTTCCTGCCGTCGAGGGGAACGGTGAGTCCGGTAGGATGAATGCTTGGTTCGTAGGCTGGCAAGGCGCCAGCAGGGCGAATCGATGCTCGGCGCGCACGGCATCATCCCCCTTTCTGCATACGGCATAGCGGCGCGTGCTCCAGGTCGGCTCGCCACAAACCCGGACATCCGGCGGACGGGGAAGGCGGTGTGCGATGGAGGGACCCACGCCAGCCGAAGGCGATCGGGCCAGCGTTTGGGGTTTGGTCGACGAGCTGCTAGATGGGCAACACCTCATTCTGGCGTCGAATCGTGGGCCGATGGAATACCACGTTCTCGCTGGCGGCGAACTCCAGGCTCGCCGCGGCAGCGGGGGCGTTGTCACTGCCCTCAGCGGCCTCACCAGCCAGATTGAGTTCACTTGGATCGCCAGCGCCATGGGCGAAGGCGACCGACGCGTCGCCGAGGCGAATGGCGGCAAGGCGATACGCTCGCCACTAGCCGGCCAGCAGGTCTCGGTGCGCTACGTAACCACGGGCCGCCGGGCGTACCACAAGTACTACAACATCATCTGCAATCCGCTCCTGTGGTTCCTCCAGCACTACATGTGGAGCTCGGCGTACACGCCGCGGGTCGACCATGCCATCTACGACGCCTGGGAGAGCGGCTACGTCGAGGTCAACCGCGAGTTCGCCGATGCCATCGTGGACGAGGCGCGCTCGACGCCGAAGCGCCCGCTGGTGATGATCCACGACTATCACCTCTACCTCGTACCGGGCATGGTCCGGGCTCAATTACCCAACGCGCGCATCCACCAGTTCATCCATATACCCTGGCCGGCGTCCTCCTACTGGGAGCTCCTGCCCGCCATGATGCGCCAGAGCATCTGCGAGAGCCTGTGCCAGGCCGACATTGTCGGCTTTCAGACCGAGCGCGACGCCCGCGCCTTCCTCGATAGCTGCGGCACGTTTCTGGACCATGCGCAGGTCGACTACAACGCCAAGACCGTCCGCACGAACGGCCGCGAGACGCTGGTCCGCGCCTACCCCATTTCCATCAACGTCGAGGAGGTTCGCCAGATAGCGCGTTCGCCTCGCGCGGCCGAGTACCAGGAGCGCCTACTTCCCCAGCTGGGCAACCGAACCATCATTCGAGTCGACCGTGCGGAGCCAAGCAAGAACATCATCCGCGGGTTCACCGCCTACGAAACGATCCTGGACCGGTACCCAGAGTTGCAAGGCGACGTGCGCTTCCTTGCATTCCTAGTCCCGTCGCGGACTCACTTACGCCAGTACCAACGCTATCTTGAGGAGGTCGACGAGGTGGTGGTCCGCATCAATCGGCGTTTCGGCCGCGAGGACTGGCAGCCGGTGCAGGTCTACTACGAAAACAACTACATCCAGGCCATCGCCGCCATGCGCCTGTACGATGTCCTCATCGTCAACTCGGTCATCGACGGCATGAACCTCGTGGCCAAGGAGGGGCCGGTCGTCAACGAGCGCAATGGTGTGCTCGTGCTTTCGGAGGCTGCTGGCGCCCACGAGCGACTGAAGGTCGGCTCCCTATCGGTCGCCCCGGCGGATATCGAGGGCACGGCGCGGGCGCTGCACCAGGCGCTGACGATGCCGAGCGATGAGCGGGCCGCGCGCAATCTCGCTATGGTCGAGACCATCGAGCGCGAGGACATCACCAACTGGCTAATGAGTCAACTGGCTGACGTTGCGGCCCTCAGCGCGTAGCGCGCCTCGCGGCCGCGGTCGCGGGCCCGTTCCTCACTCCACTTTCTCGGCAAGCCACCCTAGGAATCGACGCACGCCGCGCGGGTCCTGCAGCGTGTAGTCGGCCGCCACAACCAGCTCCGGCGGAACCTCGGGACCCAGCACGGCGATGGCGATGCCCGCTAAGCTTCCAGTCGCGCGCAGCTCGGTCATCGCGCGAAACATATCAAGGTCTGTCGTGTCGTCGCCGATGACGATGGCGCCCGCGAGGCCCCTAGTTTGCACCACGGTCCGCAGCGCGCTGCCCTTGGTGAGGCTGATGGACGGCCGCACCTCGGCCACCATCTTGCCTTGGGACACGAAGAGCATGGCCGCCTCCGGCGAGTCAGCCAGAAATTCGAACACGGCGCGCTTCGCCTCGGCGGGATCGTCAGTGAGCCGGTAGTGCACCGACATCGACGCCCCTTTGTCCTCGACTATGTAGCCGTCTTGCACCGTAAACCGTCGGTCTGCGGCCACGGCCAAGGTGTGAATGGCCGAGATGTAGGACTCGGCCTCGGGCGCGAACCACGCACGGCCTGCCTGCCACCATTGCGCGCCATGGCTCCCGGCGTACAGCAGCTCGTCGCTGCCGACGATGGCCCGCGCGTCGCCCGCCTCCCTGCCGGTCAGCACTCCGACGGCCAGTCGCCGGCCGATGCGCTCGAGGTCTTCACGAACGCGCAGGGGCACCTCAACTTCCGCTGGGGTCGAAGCGATGTCTGCCAGGGTGCCGTCGAGGTCGACGAAGAGGCCGGCGGGTCGGTGCAGTAGTACCTCAACCGCAGCCTCGAGGTGGGAGAACAGAGGAGGGGTGACCACATAGTGATTGTACCCGCCCATGGCTTGTCGCCCGCGAAGGCCCTGTAGTACCTTAACGGGCGCAGACGCCATGGTCATTCAAAGCGCCCCACGCTCAAGCCAACAAATCGTCTACGCGTTCCTCATCGCGCTAGGACTGTTGGCTCTCGCCGTCGCAGGGTCCACCATCGGCTTCATCGCCCACGAGTACGTCACGCGGCCAGAACTCCGGAATCCGGTGCCGCTTGAGGCGGGAGGCGGACACGCCGCACTACCTTCATGGGAAGTACTCGTCTAGCGCACGGCCGCCACGGCCTCGCCAACACGCGGGCCCCTTCCCTATCCTGTTGTCTTCTCCTTTCGTAACGCCATACGCTCGCCGCACGGTGCGCGCCCTCGGTGCGCAAAAGGGGCGTAATGAGGAGTGTGAATGAAGGTCTTGGTCATGGGGTCCGGCGGTGTCGGGGGCTACTACGGGGCGCTGCTGGCCCGCATGGGACACAACGTCACGTTCATCGCGCGCGGCCCTCACCTTGAGGCGATGCAGCGCGACGGGCTGCGCGTCGAGAGCGACGATGAGCCGCCGTTCACCGTGCCGGTCAAGGCCATGCCTCGGCCCGTCGCAGGGGCGCCCAACGACCTAGTCATTTTCGCAGTAAAGGCCTACGACACCGCAACCGCGGCTGCGATCATCCGCCCCATTGTCCACGCGCAAACGATGGTGCTTTCGCTCCAGAACGGCGTGGACTCGGGCGACCAGCTCACCGCCGAGGTTGGCGCGGACCACGTCCTCGCCGGGCCGGTCTACGTCGTCTCGTCCATCGCATCGCCTGGCGTCGTCCGGCGGACCGGCGCGGTCAATCGCGTGGTGTTCGGTCCGTTATCCCCGGCGTCGACCACCCGTGCAAGCGAAATCCTGGCGGAGGCCATCGCGGCCGGATGGCCCGCCGAGCTGACAGCCCATCCGCTCCGAGAGCTGTGGACCAAGCTCGCGTTCCTGGGTCCGTTCGCAGCAACGACCACTCTCACCGGCGTGACGGCGGAACGGCTGCGCAGCGACCCGTCGAGCGCGGCGCTCGTCCGCGCGGTGATGGCCGAGTACGTGGCCGTCGCCACGGCCGAAGGCGCGGACCTACCAGCGAATGCCATGGATGCCGCATTCGAGACGCTCATGCGCTACCCCGACGAGGCAACGAGCTCGATGGCGAGGGATCGGGAGGCGGGCAAGCGCCTCGAGACCGAGGCCCTAGTCAGTACAGTGAGCCGCCGAGGCAAGGACCGCGCGGTCCCCACGCCGATAACCAATATGCTCAATGCGCTGCTGGCCCCGCTGACGCAAGGCACTTAGCGAGCCGGGCTCTCCGCGCGGCGGCCCGGACACTATCTAGGCATTCTCTTGGGGTCGGAATCGGCTCCAACTACGAGAGGTGCACCACACGGGAAGAGATCATTCCAACTGAGGGAACTATTGCACTTGTCACGCC
>CAUYXS010000121.1:0-4304 GCA_963577205.1 Dehalococcoidia bacterium
CCGGGGTCGACGACGCCTTCCTGTGCCAGCGCTTCGCCGTAGAACGTTGGCCCCTGGGTCTCGACTAGCAAGGGAACCAGCCGCTCGCACCAGGCCTCATTGGCGTCGGCTATGGCGCTGTACGCCTCGATGCTGGCGTGCAACGAGACCGCGAGCACGTGGTCGTCGTCCTGGCAAAGGAAGGAGTAGCTGGGCCGCATGTGCGTGAGTTGGGCTATGGTCATGCGCCACCTCCGGCTACGAGACCGCCATCGAATTGGATGGGTTGCCCCCAGCGGTTCGCGAAGGTGACTTCCTCGACCGGCTGGCGCGTCTTGGGCCCGTGCTTACCCTGCGGGTAGCCGATGGGCAGCATGACAATGAAGATCGCCTCGTCCGGCACGCCAAGCAGCGCCTTGATATCGTCGCCGTGGTAGGCGCCAATGGCCGACGTGAAATTGGAGCCGAGCCCCAGGCCACGGCAGGCGAGCAGCATGTTCTGTACGGCAGGGACAACCTGGCGACCGGCTGCGCCTTCGCTGAGCGGCCGTGGGTTGCCCTGGTGGTCAGTGCCGGGGATGGCGTAGACCATGATGATGACGGGCGACTCGGCGAGGTGCTCGCCCAGATACCACTCGGCCTTGGTCCCGGAGACATCGGGTGCGACGAGCACCTTGGTCACGGAGTCGCGGTAAAGGCGCCCCAGTTCGTCCTTGATGGCCTGGTCGCGCACGACGATGAAGCGCCATGACTGGTTGTTGCCGCCGCTGGGTGCTTGGGTACCGGCTTCGATGATGGCGCGTACGTCGGCGTCGGACACGGGCAGGTCCGGACGCTGGCGCCGGATGGCGCGCATGGTGTAGATGGCCTCGAACAGGCCGATGTCTTCAGTCATCTGGCCATCTCCTTGAACCAAGACTGGGAACCAAGACCGGGGAATCGAGATTGGGGACCAAGGACTAGGCGCTGAGGCAGCGCCGATACGCCATCGGCGAGTATACGCGGGGTGTTCGCGTAGGCGCGCGTTAGCGCAGAAAGCGGCGAAGGACGTTGGCCGTGACCTTCGATACGCCATCGTCCCACAGCAGTGACGATACGTAACAGATCGACCCGGCCGCGTAGACCGCGCCGCCTGACGGCATCTCGTAGGTGGCGATCTCCGCGCCGCCCTCGTTTGGGTTTAGCCCCTTCGCCAGCAGCAGCGTGCCCTTCGGGGAGTGCTCGGGTGAAATCTTGTCCGTCTCGTGGCCGGAGGCGCCGCCCGGTATACGCATGTGCTGGCTTTCGGTGCCGAAGCGGTCCCCGTTGCGGAGCCCGGTGCCCTCGAACGCCCAGTGCGTTTCGTCTCGCACCTCGTAAGGCGCCGCGGTCATGATGCCACGCGGGTCGTACATGACCCCAAGCAGCGAGGCTTCCGGTTCCCGCCGGGCGTGGAAGCGACTGTCGAACCCGCCGGACTCGAGGTGGTCGGCCGGGAAGTTGTGGACGGCCATGGTGTCGTCGTCGAACAGATCCACCTCAGCGTTGATGCCGTTGCCACCCAGGTACATCAGCCGTCCGCCCCGCTCATGGACCCACGTTTTGACCGTGTAGTACATGTGTGACGTCCAATACTCGGGGTGCGGGCCGAGGATCAACACGTCGTATCGGTCGAGGTCCAGCACGCCGCGGTGCAACTGCGTCTCGGTGTAGACGTCGTGGGCAAACCCCTCGCGCTCCAGCCAGGCTAAGAGCCGCCACTCCGCCGGCGCCACGTGGTTGGACGCACGGCCCTCGATGGGGTCGGTGGCCTGTTCGTTCTCAGGCACGAAATTGATGAGCTCCGGCCGGTCAAGCGATTGGCGTTGGGGGTGCTCGGTGGCGACGTACGCGGCGGCGGTGCCGTCGGTGTAGCGCACGAGCTCGCTGCGGGCGTAGACAGTGGGCGTCGCCGGCAGCCCCTGAGGATGGATGTAGTTGGAGCGTCCACCGAAGTTGTTGTATGCCGTCCAGTTCAGGTCGGAGCAGACGACGGCGACCTTTGCGGTGGGCTGGGTTGGGGCCACGACCCAAGGGAAAGAGAAGAAGGCGCCCGATTCGCCCTTGGCGTGGAAATAGTAGAGACCAGAGCGCTCCGGCGCGGCGATGTACTGCTTGTGGTCCGGACTCGTGTAGCCGACGGTGTTCCATTGGATGCCGGTCTGGCTGTAATCCCCGTCGGGGCTCACCTGGGCCGTCGCGCGAGGCCCGTGCTCGTCGTACCAGCCAATGGGCCGCACGAGCGCCTTGTCGATGCCGTAGCGCCAGAGCGTGAGCTTGTAAGCCTCGGGTGCGTGGACGCGGAACTCGGCGAGCTCACCTGAGCGCACGGCTTTCGGCCACGCGTAGCCCAGCAGTCGCTCCGGCAGCAGACGGAAGTGGTAAGGCTTGGCGACGGGCAGCGCCAAGCGGACACGCTTGGACCCGAAGCCCGGCCGAGACAGCACGACGTCGTAGTCGCCGTCGTGCAGGTCCGCATGCACGGAGCCGCTGGCCCGCGAGCGTGCCTCCGTGGAGCCGCCCTTCGCATCAAGGAACTCGACCTGGGTATCGGCCAAAGCCAAGTATCGCTCGTCGCTCACATAACCGATCAGCGGCATATGGTTCCTGAGGGTCCGTACCCTTCGGCTCTGTCCGGGACAGGCCTTGGGCTGACGATCTGAGTAAGGCTACCCTTGCCTCGTCCTGAGCCCGTCGAAGGACGAGCGCCTGCCAGGCTAACCCCAGTGTCACTCGGCACGGTCCGGGCCACGTACACCCTCACTCGATGATGTCCTCGGCCCCGAAGTACTCCAGCATGGGCTCGAAGTAATACTCGACCCAGCCGAGTTCGACGTCAGCGGCTTGGCCATCCGGGATGTCAGAGTGGCGCAACGTCAGAATGGTCCCGTCCGCGATGGGCTCCAGCAGGACCTCGACGCGCGAGTCCGCTGCGTCTTTCGGGAAGTCGACGGTCCGCCATGCCTGGACGATGCGCCTGGACGGCTCCAACTCCAGGATCGTTCCCTTGATGTAGCCGTCCCACGCGCTGAAGCGCCCACCGACCCGCGGGTCGAATGTGGCGTCACCGCCGGTCATGTCAGCATGCTCGTCTTCGTTGGTCCACGCGTCGTAGATAGCGTTCGGGCTCACAGGGAATACACGGGAGACTTCGATGGACTGTGACATGAGGGCGACTCGATTCTAGCCGAAGCGGCGCGCGACGGCAGCAGGAGGGTGCCTTACATCACCCCTCCGGTGAGCACCAGCACTTCGCCCCTAGAGCCGATGGCTCGGCCAAGGCCACTCCATAGCCTCCTGCTTGTACATCACGTCCTCCGGCCGCTCGTGTGGGCACGGTACCGGGTCCATGCCGACGCCCGCCGCACCAGCCAACGCCCAGTCGCCTCCGTCGCCGACGTACAGGCAGTCGCCCAGCAGCCGATCCGATGAGGTGTCGGCGCCGTTGGCTCGTCGGCCAAGGAGCCGAACCTGTCGAAGACAACAGCGGCATAGCGCACGATTACTTCTCGACGATGCGCGCGCCGGCCGACAGCCGGGCGAAGAGGTCCGTGCCAGCTGTCAGGCCCCCGTCGACCACCAGGTTTGCACCCGTGATGAACGAAGCGTCGTCCGAGGCCATGAAGGCGATGGCTCCGGCCACCTCCTCGGGCTCGGCGATGCGCCGCAGCGGATAGAGCGAAGCGACGCGGTCGAAGTAGGCGCGCTCAGGTTGCTGTGCGTTGTCTTTGCCAGGGCTCCCTCCAATCGTCGTGCGCACGGTGCCGGGCGTGACGGCGTTGCAGCGTACGCCGCGCGGGCCGTATTTCACGGCCACGGTGCGGGTCAACGAAATGACGCCGGCCTTGGCGGCGCTGTAGGAGTCCTGTGCGATGGCAGTGAGTCCGTTGACCGACGAGACGTTGACGATGCTGGCGCCTGGTGCCCGGAGCAGCAGACGAGGGAGGCCGAGCCGCGTGCAGAGATAGACGCTCTGGAGCACGACCTCCTGGTCCCGTCGCCAGCTCGCGAGATCCGCGTCCTCGAGGGACTGCCCGGTGGTCGCAGCTGCGTTGTTTACGAGGATATCGACGCCACCGAAGCGCTCGAGCGTGGCCGAGAACATTGCGGATACTTCAGTCTCTTGCGTGACATCGGCGCCGATGAACGCTGCGCCGCTGCCCAGCTCGTCGGCAAGCGCGCGGCCATTGGCCTCGTCGATGTCGGCGATGGCGACGCGCGCGCCCTCGGTCAGCAGCCGACGGACAGTGGCCGCGCCAATGCCCTTTGCTCCACCGGTGACGATGGCGACCTTGCCGTCGAATCTC
>CAUYXS010000122.1:0-4303 GCA_963577205.1 Dehalococcoidia bacterium
TCGGCGGAGGAGAGGGGGCTAGCCGTCGGGGGGCTCACCCCCCGCTGCTTGCGCCGTGTCCTCAGTCACCGGCCCAATGCCGACGTGGGCACGGACCCAGCGATGGATTTGATCCAGCACTGGGGGGGCCACGTAGAAGACCCGGATATCGCTGGCGAACTGCACTTGGTGATCCTGGCTGATCACCAGTACGGCGACACCTTCGGCGGGCAGCGTTTCGTCGATCCGCCGCGCGATCGTCGCGTACCGACGCTTGCGGGCGTCAGCCAGCCACTCGAAGAGCCTGTTAGCCACCGTAGGGCTGCCCTGGGCGACCATGAGGCAACGTTGCAGGTCTATCGCCTCGAGCAGCGTGTCGGCGTCCTCTGTCTTGCGCAGCGTCGCACCGCGGCCAATGGCGTCCCGGACAAAGGGCGCCGCGGCAGGGCTCGCCCGCTTAAGCGCCTCAACCTCCGATTCGCCTCCAACGACAGCTCCCTCAAGGTACACCTGACCGAGCCCTCCCAGCCGCTCCTCGAGATTGCGCACCTGGCGCGCCGCTTCTTCCCAGTAGCGCTCGACTAGTGCGCTGAGCTCCTCGTCCTCATGCACTGCACTGACGAAGGGCACGAGAAGAAGTCGGCGCAGTCCCGCGAACTGATCAACGGTTGGCCGCCCAATGTCTCCGAGGGTCACGGTGCTTCTTAGCCCGAGTGGCCGCTGGCCACAGCGATGGCCTCGCCTGTGAGGCAGGCCGCGCGCGGCGAACTAAGGAAGGTGACGACGTTGGCCATGTCGAGGCTGGTCGCTCTACCCCAACCACCAACCACGTCCTCGTCGTACACGCTGCCCGGGTGGACCGTCGTCACTGTGATGCCATCGGAACCCAGGTCGAACGATGCGGCCTTCCCCATGGCTGTCACCGCCGCATTTCGCATCGCCCCGGGGATAGCGAAAGCCTGCCGAGCAGCAACTCCTGCGACGTTGACGATGCGCCCGAAGCCCTGCTCCCGCATGTACGGGACCACAGCGCGCAGACAACGGAAGTACCCCATTACCTTCGGATCCAGGTTCCCCTCCATCAAGTACTCATCGGTCAGTTCCTCCATGCGCGTGCCGCCACCGCCGGCTGGGGCTCCGTTGTTCACGAGGATGTCGATGCGCCCGAACTCTTCCGCGGTTTGCGCGACCATACGGTCTACTTGTGCGCGGTCCCGGCTGTCGTAGCTGATGGGAAGCACGCGCACGCCGTGCTTCGCGCGAAGGTCGCACGCGACGCGCTCAAGCAGGCGCATATCGCGTGCCGCGATGGCGAGCTCGGTGCCCTCCGCCGCGAGGGCGTTTGCAACGGCACGGCCAATACCTCGGTTTCCGCCGGTCACAATCGCCACCCTGCCCTTGAGGTCAAAGTCCACGCGCTCTCCGTTCTTCTCTCTTGCAAATACCGAGGTCTTCTCTTCAAGCAGCGCCCGTACGCCGGTGTCCGCAACGGCTATTCTACGTCTACGCGCGCATGCGAACGGGCGACGTACCGAGCGACTACCATAGACGGATGCTACATGTAGGAAGCGAAGCACCAGATTTCGAGGCCCCCTTGGCCTCAGGCCAACCGTTTCGGTTGAGCGCACTTCGGGGGCACGAGCCCGCAGTGCTTTACTTTTTCCCGAAGGCATTCACCTCCGGCTGAACGCGTGAGGCTCGTGGCTTCCGTGACGCCTTTGAAGCCATCACCGCCACAGGCGCGGCCCTCGTCGGCATCAGCCCTGACCCCGCGGAGACGCTGGCCGACTTCGCCGAGGCGTACGGTCTCTGCTTCGGTCTGCTCCCTGACCCCATGCAATGCATTATCCGGCTCTACGAGGCGCGCCGGCGCTTCGGCCTTGGCGTCTCGCGCATCACCTACGTGGTGGATCGGGCGGGCACCATCGCCGGCGCATTCCACCACGAGGTCCACATCGGGGGGCACCTGAGCGAGACACTTTCGGTACTACGAACGCTGCCAGCGACCTAAGCAGTGCTATCCTCGCGGCCGATGTTCACTTACGCAGTGCTGACCAGTTCCGACGCAGGCGCGCGCGGCGAACGCGAGGATACGAGCGGGGCGCTCATCAAGCATGCGCTCGCCGCGCCTGACTACGCACTCGCCCGCTACGACGTCGTCGCCGACGAGCGCACGTCCATCGAGGACCGCCTCCGCTCGTGGGCCGATGCGGGCGTCGACCTCATCGTCACCACCGGAGGCACGGGCCTCAGCGAGCGCGACGTCATGCCTGAGGCGACGCTGGCCGTATGCAGTCGGCTCGCCATGGGTATTGCCGAGGCGATCCGCGCGTACGGAGCGACGAAGACGCCGATGGCGATGCTGAGCAGGGCCGTGGCTGGGGTACGCGGCAAAACCCTCATCGTGAACCTGCCCGGCAGCCCTAAGGGCGTCGCCGAGGGCCTGGAGGCACTGTTACCGGTGTTACCACACGCCCTCGGCCAGCTGAGCGGGCGCGACCGTGGGCACGGCGCAGGGCCGTAGGGGTCGCAGATGCACATCCACATCGTCACTATTTTCCCCGGCATGTTCGCTCCCGCGCTGGACTCAGGCGTCCTCGGCAGGGCGGTGCGGGGCGGCCTGGTGGCCGTCGACGTCCATGACCCGCGGTCGTACACGCACGATCGCCACCGCTCGGTGGACGACTCAGCCTTTGGGGGCGGCCCCGGCATGGTCATGATGGCGCCACCGATCTTCGCGGCCGTGGAGGCCCTTGGGCTTCCGCCAGGCTCGCCCGTTGCCTTGATGTCGCCCCAAGGCCGGCGGTTCGACCAGGCGTGCGCGGAGCGGCTCGCTAAGGAAGCAGTCGTCACGCTCATTTGCGGGCGCTACGAGGGCGTCGATGAGCGTGTCATCGAGCACCTCGCCACTGAGGAATTGAGTGTCGGCGACTACGTGCTCAGCGGGGGTGAACCAGCCGCGCTCGTGATTACCGACGCCGTGGTCCGCTTACTCCCAGGCGTGCTGGGCCACGGCGAGGAGGCCCGCGCAGACGACACTCACACGTCCGGGCTGGTCCAGCACGCACAGTACACGCGCCCCGCGGAGTACCGCGGGTGGGCGGTGCCGGAAGTTCTCACGTCCGGCGATCACGCAGCCATCGACCGATGGCGACGCGCCGACTCGCTCCAGCGGACGCTACAGCGCCGCCCTGACCTGCTGGCCGCAGCCGACCTCAGCGAAAAAGAGAATGCCGTGCTCCGGGATCAAGGGTGGGAGCCCGAGGTTGGTCGGTAGCAGGCCGGGGCACTCTCAGTCAAAGAGAAAGGCCCCCGCGAACTTGTTCGCAAAGGGGCCTCACATCGTCGTGCGAATGAAAGCGGTGCGCGGAGGCGGGTGTTAGTCAGCGGCAACGGAGGCAAGGACTCGAGGTTTCTCAACGGCAGGCCGCTCTACGCCGGCGTCCCGCTCAGTAGGCATAACTACGTCCGCGGCCGCGATCCATTCGCCGCAGCCGGTGGGTGCAATCTGCCAATTCCCGAGAGCCGCTCGCCTCAGCAGGCGCCGTTTGGTGGCCATGGTTGTGTCCGGGGACCAGTCGATCGAAGACAAAACCGGCGCGCGGAGGTGCATCGTGGTCGGGACCAACAGTCCCATGAAAAGGAATGATGTGCCCTCTCGCTCGAAGCGTACGACCTGGTGGCCTGGGGTTGGACCCGGTGCGGGCTCCACCCATACCCCTTCTGCAATCTCCGTCGGGCCCTCGACGAGGTCAAGCTGGTTGGCCTCCTGCAGCGGGAGGAAGTCGTCAGGGCGGTAGAGACGACGGCTGCGGTCGCTCGGCGCGGTGGCGGCTTCGAAGTCGGCTCGCTGGGCGACGTAGCGTGCATTGGAGAATGTCGGCACGACCTTGCCTGACGAGGTCATGTGGGTCGCGCCACCCGCGTACTCATCATGCAGGTGCGTCAGCACCACGGTGGCGATGTCCTTGGGCGTCAGACAGGCCTCGCGCAGCTCCCTGAGCAGGCACGAGCGGCTACGGACGGGTGCGATGCTCAGGTCAAGCGGGGCTTTGTCTCCCGGCCCGGCGTTCACTAGGATCCAGCCGTCAGGGTGGTCGATCAGCAGCGAGTAATTCCCGAGCGCGACTTGGTTCTGCCGGTCGGGGCTTATGAAGGGCTCCCATTGCATTTTCGGCGTCGCACCGAAAACCACCCCCCCGTCGATTCGCGTCGTGCTTACTCTGATCAGTCGGGGCGCCTGCGTTATTGCCTTGCGCATACTCTGTTCCTTAAGGCTGAGTTACGGCATTATGTACTGCCCAAGTCTGAGCTTGTCAATAGT
>CAUYXS010000123.1:0-4273 GCA_963577205.1 Dehalococcoidia bacterium
GCTCGGAGGCGAAGAACCACACGGAGGTCCCCGCGACGACCACGAGCGCGAGCACTTGGGTCAATCGGGGCCAGGGGCGCAGGAACAGCAGGCCATTGAGCCCTGCCCTCGCAAAGGTGAATTGCAATACGCCAAGAGCGCTGCCAAAAACGAAGATAACGTAATCGAAGGCGAACGAACTCAACAGCGCACTACCCGCCCGTCTACCCTGCCTTCACCTGTGGAACCGCAGCGGTACACTGGTGAAGGAACTTGGGGTTGTTGCCCCGTACGATAGAGAAGTAAAGATCCTGGAGTCGCCGGGTGACTGAGCCCACGTCGCCGTCGGCCACGTCCCGGTGGTCCACTGAGCCAACCGCCTGGATGTGCGCGGCGGTCCCGGTCAGGAAAACTTCGTCGGCGACGTAGAGTTCGCTCCGGTCGATGGGTCGCTCCTCAACCTTGAGGTTAAGTTCGTTGCGGGCGAGGTCAAGGACAGTCTCCCGTGTGATGCCGGGGAGCACGTTGCTCTCCAGTGTGGGGGTGGCGACGGTGTTGCCGTACACCAGGAAGATATTCTCGCCGGTGCCCTCGCACACGTGGCCGTCCTGGTTGAGCATGATCGCTTCATCGAAGCCGGCAGAGAGGGCGTCCGTCTTCGCGAGGATAGAGTTGAGGTAGAGGCCGGCCAGCTTGAAGCGCGGCGGGACCATGGTGTCGTCGATTCGCCGGTAGGACGCAATGCAGCAGCTGATGGCCCCATCAGACTCGATGTACTGGCCAAAAGGAACAGCCAGGCAGAAGAAGCTGTCGCTCAGCGCCTTGAGGTTGAGGTTCGCGACCTTCTCCTCGCCTTTGTAGGCCATTGGGCGGATGTACACGTCCTCCTGGAAGCCACTTCTTGCGACGACTTCGGTGGTGATGGTGCACAGTTCATCGAGGCTGTAGGGCAAGTCGATGAACAGCATCTTGCAGCCGCGGAGCATGCGCTCGTAGTGCTCGCGGAGCTTGAAGATGTACATTTTACCGTCGTTGGCATTCCAGTTGCCCCGGATGCCTTCAAAGGCGCCGGTGCCGTAGTGAAGGGCGTGCGTCATGATGCCGACCTTCGCATCCTCGAGCGGCATGTACTCCCCATCGAGAAACGCCACAGGCGGCATCGCCAGCTCCTTTTCATGGAAGTGAACTCGCTCCAAAACGGAACTTCCACCGGGCAATTATCGGCGTCGTGGACTGGGAGTGTCAATCGCGAGAGGCCGCGAGAGGCGGTTGCGAGAGGCGGTTCAACCCGACCATGCAGGCAGGTCAGGAACGCCTTGCGGCGCATGCTAGCCTCGATGCCGCCGGCCACCGAGGTTAGCCAGCAGGCCATGCGCGCCGTGTTGAGGTTGAGTGACCTCGGGGAGGTTCCATCAGCGACCGAAGGCGCCGCGATCAGGGCCTGTGTTGCATGAGAGCGGTCGCAAGGACGGGCACACCCGCGAGGTCGGGGCCCGTAAGCGCGAGCCACAGCGCGCCGCCTGCGCCCGCCAAAATGATCAACCCTCGGCCCCAGTCGGTAGGTGGCGCGCTACAGTGGCGACACGGTGATGCAAGGGTGTGCCTGCAGGCGCAGGTCAGCGGCGAAAGTCGATCTTCCGGAAGGTCTCGGCGTACTCAAAGCCTGTGCCGACGGCGCGTTCGGCCGACCGCCGTGCCCAGCGCTTCACGAACTCCTCAATGTCGCCCTCGGGCATGGATACCTGGCTCTTGTGGCGAGAGAGTGCTTCGAGCTTGGTCCGAATGGTGTCGGAAATATCGACGGCGACATCCGGAGTCTCGGTGCCCCACATCAAAACCGAGGCCACCTTGTGGGTGCTAAGGCCTTCGTCGCGGATGTGCTCTTCGTAGTGCAGGGCGTCACGGGCATATGGGAAGCAGGCGTCGAGCGCCACCTGTCCCGAGACGCGATGGTCGCGATGACTGTGGCTTTGGGTATGTACGGGATCCATGGCCAGTACGACGTCCGGCTGGAAACGCCGAATCTCCCGCACCAGCCGGCCCCGAAAGTCGTGGGTGTCCTCGAGCTCGCCGTCGCCGTAGCCAAGCCACGTTAGTTGCTGGACGCCGAGCACTTCGATCGCGTCTCGCTGCTCCCGTTCCCTGATCTCAGCGAGGCGCTCGCGTGTCATCTCAAGGTCCGATGTCCCCTTGTCACCGTTGGTGCAGACGACGTACAGGAATTCGGTGCCCTCCTTCACCCACTTGGCGACGGTCCCGCCGCAGCCCGACTCGCCGTCGTCCGGGTGAGGGATGACGAGCATGGCTCGCTCAGGCGCTTCGAACTGGTCCATGGTGCCCCGCGCAGGTCAGAGGGATATGCTGCACTGCTATGATAGCAGGCCGATAACGGTGCGCCAGACGGAGCACCGGGGGAGTCGCCGATGCCGCCGAGCGAACTCACGATACGGTCGTTCACGTGGGCAGACCTTGAGGTGCGCGCCAGGTTAATGCGCGCCATCGACGGCGACGAGTCGGAGCCGCTCTCGCGCGCCGTGGAAAGAACGCGGCGCGCGGCTCTGCTGCCAGGCACTCAACCAGAACGGGACGTGTTTCTCGCGGGGCGCGACGAGACGCTGGTCGGCCACGTCGAAGTCATCGTGGAGCAGCGCATCGGGCGAGGAGTCTTCGTCGCCGCAGTGCATCCCGCGCACCGGCGACGAGGAGTGGGGCGGGCGCTCGTGCGCCAGGCCATCGAGCATGCCAGCTCGCTCTGTCTAGCCGTACTTCAGACAGACCTACCGGAGAGCAACACATCAGCCATTGAGTTTTGCGTCTCGGAGGGTTTCCGGCACGTTCGGACTCACTTGCACATGGAGATCGCTTCGCCGAAGACCGTCGAGGCCACAGTGCCCGAAGGGCTGGCGCTGCGCGGCCTCGTGCGGTCCGATGTCCCAGCGCTGACCGAACTGCAGAACGCGGCGTTCGAGGGCAGCTGGGGGTACCAGCCTAATGTGCCGGAGGAGATCGCCTATCGCATTTACGAGCAACCCTTGGACCAGCCCGACGACGTGATCGTCTTGGCAAATCGAGATGGCACGCTCGCCGCCTACTGCTGGTGCGAACACGGGGCGCCCGGCGAGCCGGGTGCCGTGGGGATGGTCGGAGTGTCGCCGTCGCGGCAAGGCCAAGGGCTCGGCCGCAGCGTAACGGCAGCAGGGGTAGATCTGCTGGTGGCAGCGGGTGCGCGCCCCGTTGAAATCACGGTCGATGAAGCCAACGAGCCCGGAGTCCGACTGTACCGCCGCCTCGGATTCGAGGTTGTCTCGCGGTCGGTCTGGTACGAACGCGCGCTCAACGAGTGAGCAGGACGACAGCGACCGTCCCGAGCGCCACGCCGGCGATACGCGTCGCGCTCAACGGCTCGTGCAACACGATAAAGCCGAGCACGGCAGCGACGGCGAAGTTCATGGCGAAAATGGGGAGTACGGTCGATACCGGGCCACGGCTCATGGCCGTGTAGAGGGAGATGGCGCTCACGCTAAGCAGCAGCCCTCCCAGCGCGACGTAGAGCGTTGGCCTGTCCCAACCAAAGCCGCCGGTCAAGCTGACGCCCCGGACAAGAGCCCACACCGTCGCCACGATCACCAACGTCAGGTTGGTGGCGATAAGCACAGGCTCCACGGGGATGCTCTTGAGAGCGGATCTCAGTAGGATGGCGAACACGCCGTAGACGCCCATAGCCACAAGCGACAGCGTTACGAAGCCCAGTGCACCACGCTCCATGCAAAGCCTCCTTGGCGGTGAGTAGTCAGGGTTGGCGACGGACCTAGGCGACGCGGCCAGGAATGCATGGGACGACCACCGGTCGCCCGCCAAATTGGGAGACCGCGAATTCGTAAGTGCTCAACATCTTGGCCGCGGCGCCCTCCCAGCCGAAGCCTTGCGCCCAGCGAATCGCGGCCTGCCCCATCTCGCGACGGCGATCGTCGTCGCCTAACAATTCATTCAGGCACGCGGCGTAAGTGCCGGCCTCGTGGCCATCGATGAGGCTGCCGGTTGTGCCGTCGACGACGACCTCTTGCAGCCCGCCCGCGCGGGCGGCGACCACCGGCGTCCCGCAGGCCATGGCCTCCAAGGCCACCAGCCCAAAGCTCTCGTGGAAAGACGGGACAGCCAGCAGGTCGGCGGCGGCGTAGTAGTCGCGCAGTTCCTCCTGGGGTACGGCGGCCCGCCATGTGACGCGGTCCTGCACGCCAACCTCCTCCGCAACATCACGAAGCCAGCCCACGCCCGCGTCGTTGGCATCGGACCC
>CAUYXS010000124.1:0-4231 GCA_963577205.1 Dehalococcoidia bacterium
TGCATGGTTACACTGCGCGGTCGGCGAATGTACGAATTCCTGGATAGGCTTATGAGCCTATCCCTGCCGCGAATCCGCGACTTCCGTGGCGTCTCGCGTACCGCCTTCGACGGCCAGGGCAACTACTCCTTGGGTTTGCGTGACCAGACCATGTTCCCGGAATTGGAGTACGGCTCCATCGACAGGGCACGAGGCCTGCAGGTGACGGTGACGACGACGGCCCGGACGGACCGCGAGGGCTTTCGGCTGCTCGAACTAATGGGCATGCCGTTCGCGCGCGAAGACCAGACTCGATAGGCGACTGAGGGAGCACGTGGCGAAGAAAAGCAAAGTAGCTAAGAACGATCGAATCAAGAAGACGGTGGAGCACTACGCCCAGCGGCGGTCAGAGTTGCGATCCGCAGTGGTGGACCGTAGCCGCACCCCCGAAGACCGAGCGAACGCCCGGACGGAGCTCGCGAAGCTGCCCCTGAATTCGATGGCTGCGCGATACCGTAACCGCTGCGCACTCACCGGGCGCCCGCGCTCGTACATTCGCTACTTCGGGATCTCGCGTATTAAGTTCCGAGAGCTTGCGCTGCAAGGCAAGCTCCCCGGAGTCAGAAAGGCGAGCTGGTAGCCCCATGCCTGTTACCGATCCCATCGCCGACATGCTTACTCGCATCAGGAACGCGCAGATGGTGCGTCATTCCACGCTGGTTATGCCATCGTCCAAGAACAAGGTGGCCCTGGCTGAAATCCTGAAGAGCGAAGGCTACATCCAAAACTATGAAGTGACCGTACTGAAGCCGCAAAACACCCTGCGGGTTCAGCTCAAATACGACGACCGCCGGCCCGCGATTGCCGGGCTCAAGCGCGTCAGCCGCCCAGGCCTGCGGGTGCAGGTGCAGCGCAAGGAGATCCCGAGAGCCTATGGTGGCCGAGGTATCTCCATCATCTCAACGTCCAAGGGCGTCATGACCGGTAAGCAAGCCTGGGGCAAAGGTCTCGGCGGCGAACTCTGGGCATACGTGTGGTAGAGATATGTCGCGGATAGGAAAACAGCCCATAGCCATTCCCGCTGACGTGAACGTCGAGATCGGCGACGCTGAGGTCTTGGTGCGCGGCAAGCAGGGCGAGCTCCGCCAGGCGGTTCACCAGGACATCACCGTCCGGGTCGACGAAGGCCAGATCTTCGTCGAGCGCTCGTCGGACCAGCGCTTGCCCCGTTCGCTCCACGGGCTGACGCGCGCGCTCGTCGCGAACATGGTCACCGGCGTGAACGAGGGCTTCACCCGCACGCTGGAGATCGTCGGCTACCGCGTGCAGCAACAGGGCAAGAACGTGAACATGCAGTTGGGCTTCAGCCACCTTTGCGTGGTCGAGCCCATTGATGGTGTGACGCTGGAGGTGGAGGGCAACAATGTCGTTCACGTCCGCGGTATCGACAAGCAGCGCGTCGGCGAGCAGGCGGCACAGATTCGCCGTCTGCGCCCGCCGGACGCTTACAAGGGCAAGGGTGTGCGCTACCGCGGCGAGCAGATCCGTCTGAAGCCCGGCAAGTCTGCCGCTGGGAGGTCCTCGTAGCCATGGCTCGCATCAAGACCAACTGGGCTGCGCGGCGCATTCGCCACATGCGGCTTCGCCAACACCTGCAAGGCACATCTCTGCGCCCGAGGCTCAACGTGTTCCGCAGTTCGCGCCACCTGTACGCTCAGGTCATCGATGATGCTGTTGGGCACACCCTGGCCGCCGCCAGCACACTAGAGATCGACTCCAAGGCCAGCACGAAGACCGACCAGGCCCGCGAGGTCGGCAAGTTGGTCGCAGAGCGCGCGAAGGCACATGGCATCACTGCGGTTGTCTTTGATAGGGGCGGGTACAAATACCACGGTCGTGTGAAGGAGCTGGCGGAGTCCGCCCGCAAGGAAGGCTTGGCGTTTTGACAACCAGTCCCTCGTTCCAGCGTGACTTTGATTCCGACGGAGGCGAGCTTCAGGAGAAGGTCGTCCAGATCCGGCGTGTCGCCAAAGTGGTGAAGGGCGGGAGGAACCTGCACTTCAACGCCATGGTCGTTGTCGGCGATGGACGCGGCCGTGTCGGCGTGGGCCTGGGCAGGGGCCAAGCAGTGCCCGACGCCGTGAAGAACGGGACCGAGATCGCCAAAAAACATCTAGTCTCAATACCACTGAACGGCAGCACGGTGCACCACACCGTCAACGCCAAGTTCGGCGCATCGCGCGTGCTCATCAAGCCCGCGAAGGCAGGGGCGGGCGTCATCGCCGGCGGCGCCGTCCGCGCTGTCATGGAGGCGCTGGGCGTGCGTGACGTGGTTGCTAAGGCACTGGGCAGCCGCAACCCAATCAACGTCGTGAAGGCGACCATATCGGGGCTTGAAATGCTCAGAGGGGAGCACAACCCGCTGTCCGACGAAGTGCTCCAGGCGGAGCGCGCCGCTCAGCGGCGCCGCGAGTCAAACCGACCAGAGCAGCCGTCTTCGCGCAACTCTTCGCGCAACCGGCGCCAGGAGCCGACCCCCGCCGCAGCAGCAGCGCCGGCTGCGGCGGCGGCCGAAGCGCCAAGTGGGCCGGCTGTGCCTGAGGCAGCGGTCGAAGCACCAAGTGGGCCGGCTGTGCCTGAGGCAGCGGTCGAAGCACCAACCACTGAGGAGACTCCGATCATGGAGGAGGCCGACGCAGCGGTTGCGGAAAAGACGGCAGCCGAAGAGCCGACGGCCGAGGTCGAGGAACCCGAAAGCGGCGACGAGGACGAAGAAGATGCCTAAGCTAAAGATCAGGTTGGACCGTAGCCTGATTGGGGCCGAGCAAAGCCAGCGCCGGACTGTTCGCGCGCTGGGTTTGCTCCGCCTCCATCACAGCGTGGAGCGTGAGGACACGCCCACCATTCGCGGAATGCTCCACAAGGTCCGCCACCTCATTACTGTTGAGGCGGCGGACGGCGAGCAGGGCAAGGATAAGTCCTAAGCCATGCGCCCACATGAGATTCGACCACTTCACAAACAGAAGACGCGATCACGTGTCGGCCGGGGCAACGGCTCCGGTTCTGGCACTTACTCAGGCCGCGGCATGAAAGGGCAAAAAGCCCGCTCCGGCGGTGGCGTTCGCCCCGGCTTCGAGGGTGGCCAGAACCCGCAGATCAAAGGCCTCCCGATGCTCCGCGGGTTCAAGAACATGTTCCGCATCGAATACCAAGTCGTGAACTTGGACGACATCAGCCGGCTGCCCGAGGGAGTCAGCGAAGTAACGGCGCAAGTGTTGGCCGAGCACCGGCTCGTGCGCAGTGCCAAGGCTCCGGTGAAAGTGCTCGGTGACGGCGAAATCGATCGCGCCGTGCAAGTGAGCGTCACTAAAGCGTCGAAGTCGGCCCGCGAGAAGATCGAAGCGGCGGGTGGCATCATCGAAGAGAGCCACGTGCCCAAGAAGCCTCGTGACCGAGGCGGAGCTGTTCGCCGTAAGGCGGCCAGAGCAGCCCAAGCGGCAGGAGGGCTCCCAGCAGTCGAAGCGCCTGAACCGGACGATGCTGATAACGAAACGGCAGATGGCGGCGGGGAGGAAAAGTAGAAGTGCGGTCGGCTCAGGCAGCGAGGCAAGCCCCCGGAAGACCAGCACTGGTCCAGGCGATGGTTGACGCCTTCCGAACCCCTGACCTGCGAGGCCGAATCCTATTCACCCTGGCCGCGCTGGTGATATTCCGCATGCTGGCACACGTGCCCGTGCCGGGTGTCGACCGCGGACAGCTAGGATCACTGTTCCAAGACAACGACCTGGTCGCCTTTTTCGACCTCTTCTCCGGCGGCGGACTGAGGAACCTCAGTATCGTCGCGCTGGGCGTTTACCCGTACATCACCTCCAGCATTGTGATGCAGATCCTAGTGCCCATCATCCCGCGCCTCCAGGAGATCGCCCGTGAAGGCGACGCTGGACGCCAGCGGGTGAGTCAGATCACTCACTGGCTCACGGTTCCCGTGGCCTTCCTGTCCGGTTACGGCCAGCTACTTCTGTTTTCGCGCTCGGGCGTGATCACACACTCCGTCGGCTTCACCGGTGACGGTGCGCTGGACACATTGACCATCGTTGTCTCCTTCGTCGGCGGCACGCTGTTCCTCGTTTGGCTGGGCGAACTTGTGACGGAGCGAGGTATCGGCAACGGCATCTCGCTGATCATCTTCGGCGGAATCGTGGCGACGCTGCCCGGTCTCATTGGCCAGGGTTTCCTCTCACGGGGCAACACA
>CAUYXS010000125.1:0-4114 GCA_963577205.1 Dehalococcoidia bacterium
CGATGCCATCTCGTCGCTCGGCTCCATCCGGTTGCTGACCGACAAATGGGATCTCGACGTCGTCATCTCCGCCTCGCAGAAGGGGTGGGCTTGCCCACCCGGCCTGGCCATGATCAGCTTCAGCAAACGAGCATGGGAGGCGTACGAGCGCTCGACCATGCCTCGGTTCTATTTCGACTTGAAGCAGGCGGAGAGCTCACTCAAGAACGGCCAGACTCCGTGGACGCCAGCCATCTCCATCTTCTACGGAATGGACCACGCTCTCATGAAGATGTTGGACAAGGGTGATATGCAAGCGACATGGGCCTTTCATTCGCACATCGCCCAATACACGCGCGACGCGCTGACCGGCCTGGGGCTGAGCCTGGTGGCGACCGACCTCAAGCACGCCTCCAACACCGTCACCGCTGCCTACCTGCCAGAGGGGATTTCAGACGAGGCGCTCCTCGGCATGTTGCGCGACGAATTCGACATCATCGCCGCCGAGGGCCGTGGCGTGCTGGCCGGCAAGGTGTTCCGTATCGGACATATGGGATTCGTATCCACTGATGACATTGACGACGTGGCCGCGGCTCTCCGCGAAGCGCTTCCCCGCCTCGGCTTCGCTCCGGCGACGGCCGGGTAGGCAAGAGTACCCATGGCGCGCATTCTCGTCTCCGACCGCATTGACCAGGCCGGGGTGGACCGGCTCGCGAACGCAGGCCACGACGTCGACTTCAAGACCGGCCTTAGCCCCCAGGAGCTTGAGTCGATCATCGGCGGCTACGACGCCTTGGTCGTCCGCAGTGAAACCAAGGTGACCGCCGCCGTCCTTCGCGAGGGAGCACGGCTCCAGGTCGTGGGCCGGGCGGGCGTGGGCGTCGACAACGTCGATCTGGAAGCGGCAACACAACGGGGCATAGCCGTGGTGAACGCGCCGACGGGCAACACCGTGGCCGCCGCCGAGCACGCCGTCGCGCTGATGCTGGCGCTGGCCCGCAACATCCCCCAGGCTGACGCGTCGATGCGCGCGGGCGAATGGCGGCGCAGCGAGTTCATGGGCGTCGAGATGCGCGGCAAGACCGTTGGCATCATCGGGCTTGGCAAGGTTGGTTCCGAGGTGGTCCGGCGTGTGAAAGCGTTCCAGACCGAAGTGCTCGGCTACGACCCCTACGTCCCTCAGGAGTTCGCCCGCAGCTTGGGCGTCGAGCTGGTGGACATGGACCGGCTGCTCGCTGAGGCTGACTTCATTACCATCCACACGCCGCTGACCGCCAACACCCGGCAGTTGCTAGGGGCTGAGCAGTTCGCGAAGCTCAAGCCCGGCGTGCGCATCGTGAACGCCGCGCGGGGAGGGCTGGTGGACGAGGCCCTACTCGACGCAGCGCTGACGTCGGGGGCGGTCGCCGGAGCCGCAATAGACGTCTTCACGTCAGAGCCACCCGAGCCTGGGCTGGCTTTGTTGTCGAACCCCAAGGCCGTCCTCACCCCCCACCTCGGCGCGTCGACGCGCGAAGCGCAGGTCGAGGTGGCGGTAGAGATCGCCGACGAAGTGCTGGCTATCCTCTCCGGCGGCGCAGCGCGATACACGGTCAATGTGCCGTTGGTGTCCGTTGAGGTGCGCGAGGCGCTGGGCCCCTACGTCCTTGTTGCCAGTGTCATGGGGCGCATCGCCATCCAGTTGGCCGAGGGCCAGCTGGAGTCGGTCGCGCTTCGCGTCTCCGGCGACATCGCCGCGCTTGACACTTCGATCCTGGGCGCTGCCGCGCTGGCGGGCATCCTTGGCGCCGCGTCGGATGAGCGAGTCAACCTCGTTAATGCACCGCACATCGCGCGAGCGCGCGGGCTTGAGATCGAAGAAATCAAGGACCCCGAGGCCGACCCTGAGTACACCAACTTGATCGGCGTGGAGGTGAGGTCGTCGGGCGGGACCGTCTACCTGGCCGGCACGGCCTTCGGTACCGCAGTCCATCTGCTCCGCCTGAATGACTTCTACTTGGACATGCAACCGCAGACCCCGTTCATGCTCTTCACGTCGCACACGGATCAGCCAGGTATGATTGGCAAGATCGGCACACTGGCTGGCGCCCACGACCTCAACATCGGGTTTATGGAGGTCGGGCGGTCGGGGCCCCGGGGTTCCGCGACGATGATCGTCGGCTTCGACGACCCAGTGACTGACGCGCTGGCCGCGGAGATCGCTGCGATCGACGGCGTCGATTGGGTCAAGATCGTTCGGCTGTAGCCACGCTAGGGGGCGGGCTGACCGAGCCTGCGGTACTGCTTTGTCATCCTGAGCCCCGACGTGCCGAGGCTCAGGATTCGGTGAAACGAGGCGAAGGATGTTCTGCTTGGCGCACCTCGTCGTTATAGAGGAGGGTCCGCCTTGTTGCGACCATACCCCTATGCTACGATTCGATAAGCGGTTCGTTCCGAAAATCACGAACGCCCGAGGCCTCGATGACCGCCAGTGCGAACGGGCTCCGTGACCAGGCCCGAGAGGCCATCGCAAGCCAGCCGTTCAAGACCGTTACCGTCCTCTCGTCCCTGCTTGCCGCGCAGGATGCGCTGGGCTGGCTCCCCGCAGAGGCGCTCGACGAGATCGCATCGGCCACCGGTGCGTCGGTCAACGACGTCTGGGGCGTCGCTTCCTTCTACCCCAACTTCCGCTTCACCGAGCCCGCCGACCATAGCGTTGAAGTGTGCTGGGGTCCGACTTGCCATGTCTCAGGAGCTCAGCTATTGCTGCGCGCGGTGCTCGACGAGTTGGGCCTGGAGAACGAAGGGGAAACGCCGGACCGGAAGGTCGGCTTCAAGCTGAACACCTGCCTGGGCGTCTGCCCGCACGCGCCTGCCATGGCTTTCGACCACGCGCTCGCTGGCGCGATGACACCCGATGCGGCGATTGTTCGGCTGCGCGCACTCCGAGGGAGCGTAGCGTGACTCAGGCCTTCGACCTGCTGCGCCAGCGTGCCAAGGAGCGGTGGACCGAGCTCCAGGCTAAGCCGTGGATCCGCGTCGGCACCGGCCTCATGGGCGAGGCCGCGGGCGCACTTCCTGTGGTTGCGGCACTCCGCGCTGAGCTCGATCGACTGAAGGTCGACGCGACAGTCTCCGAGGTCGGGACAACGGGCCTGTGCTACGCCGAGCCGCTGGTTGATGTGCAGGTGCCGGGCACGCCCCGCGTGCTGTACGCGAACGTGACGCCCGAGCAGGTCGCCCGCATCGTCGCGAGCCATGTCGTCCAAGGTCAGCCAGCGGTGGAGCTTGCCCACGCGACTGTTGGCGGCAACCTGCCGGGCGTGCCCGAGCGAGAGGACCTGCCAATGATGCGGCACCAGGTGCGCATCGCCCTGCGCAACGCTGGTGAGGTCGAACCTGGCAACGTCGACCAGTACGTGGCTCGGGGCGGCTTCGTGGGCCTGGACAAGGCGCTTTCCATGGAGACGTCGGCCTTGCTGGGTGAAGTCAAGAGCTCGGGGCTGCGCGGCCGCGGCGGCGCAGCCTTCTCGACGGGAACCAAGTGGGGCTTCCTGGCGGGGAATCCGTCGCCCATCAAGTACATCCTGTGCAACTGCGAGGAGGGCGACCCGGGCGCCTTCAATGATAAGACGATCTTGGAGACTGACCCGCTGACACTGATTGAGGGCTGCATCATCGCCGGCTACGCCACGAAGGCCAGCAACGGCGTCGTTTTCATTCGCCACGGGCACGACGCTCCCATCGAGCGGACCCGCGCCGCTATCGAGCGCTGCTACGCCGATGGCCTGTTGGGGCAGGGCATCCTTGGGACCGGCTTCTCCTTCGACATGGAGGTTTCGCTGGTCGGCGAGTCCTACGTCGCCGGGGAGGAGACGGCGCTCATGGAGGCGGTCGAAGGCAAGCGCTCCATGCCCCGCTTCCGGCCGCCATTCCCGGCTGCCTATGGCGTCTGGGGCTATCCGTCCAACATCAACAACATCAAGACCATCTCTTACGTCCCGGAGATCGTGCGGAACGGCGCCGAGTGGTTCACCGCGATCGGTACCGAGAAGAGCTCCGGCACCGCTATTGCATGCCTGTCCGGGCACGTGAAGTACAAAGGCCTGGTGGAAGTACCCTTCGGGCTGACCATCCGCCAGTTGGTCGAGGAGCT
>CAUYXS010000126.1:0-4084 GCA_963577205.1 Dehalococcoidia bacterium
CGCAGGTGGCCAACGAGAATGCCGACGGCACACGGCGAGTGGACCGAGTGCTCATGGAGGGCGTACTACAGCGACGCTCGCCGATGTACGACAAGGCCGGCGATAGCCACTACGACACCACCTCGGCGTTCATCAAGTCCATGCGCAGTTCCGACCCAGACGCCGCCGTCTACTGGCTCGTGCGAATGCTGGAGGCAGGAGAAGACCCAGCATTCATTGCTCGGCGCATCGTCATCCTCGCTGCGGAGGACGTCGGCATGGCGGACCCGCATGCGCTCTCCGTGGCGATGGCGGCGCAGCAGGCCCTGCACTTCGTGGGATTGCCGGAGGGCGCCATTCCGCTCGCCGAGGCGGTCGTCTACATGGCCACCGCACCGAAGAGCAACGCCGCCTATGTCGCGCTGAACCGGGCGCGCGAGGAAGTGCAGAGAGGGCGCGAGTACCCGGTGCCGCTGCACCTGCGCAACGCTGCCACCGGCCTCATGCGCAACCAAGGGTATGGCCAGGGGTACGAGTACTCCCATGACTTCGAAGGCCACTTCTCAGGTCAGCGGAACCTGCCGCCTGAGCTCGCCAGCAAGCGGTTCTACGAGCCGTCAGACCAGGGCTACGAGGCCGAGGTTCGCGAGCGCATCGAGCGGTGGCATCGAGCCGCCAAGAAAACGACTGAACCGAGCTAACAACCGAGAAAACGGAAGTAATTCGGGCTTGTATCGTCGAGAGTATTTCTTCCCGGGCAGTATTTCGATGATATGACGAGAGTGACCGAGAAGGCCACGCCCGGAGCGAGGGATTCCGGTAGAAGGGAAACCTGGCCACTGGCTCCGCGAACTGCAGGAAAGCATGGCAGAGCTCATCCCGGCGCGATCGGGACGTACCACCAAGATCCGGACGTATTGTCCGAGAGCGGCAACGGGGTAAGCGGCAAGTCTTGCCTTAAAGGGCGGGACACCAACCAGCCGAAGAGATGGTAAGGCCGCGCTGGCTTTTGTTTGCCCCTAGCCGGCGCGCGCCACCGCGCCGATGACGTCCAGTGCTTCATCAATGTCCTCGGCGTTGACGCCGTAGTGCGTCACCAGCCGGACAAGCCCATAACCGCCGCCGCACAGCACTCCGCGCTCCCGCAGGCCCGCGATGAAGGCCTCGGCGGACATCGCCGCCGGCGACAGGTAGACCATGTTGGTCTCGACCACGCCGATCCGCACCTTGATGCCAGGAACCCCGCGCAGGCCGTCCGCCAGACGCCGCGCATTAGCGTGATCCTCCGCCAGCCGGTCAACCATGTGCTCGAGGGCCCAGATGCCGGCTGCGGCTAGCACGCCGGCCTGCCGCATGCCGCCTCCGACGAGCTTGCGCATGCGCCGCGCCTTGGCGATGAATTCCTCGGTGCCACAGACGACGGAGCCCACGGGGCACGCTAACCCTTTCGATAGGCAGAACGTCAGTGAGTCGACGCATGCGGCGATCTCTGAGGCCGGGACGCCGGTCGCCACGGCGGCGTCGAAGACGCGAGCGCCGTCGAGGTGGACCGGCACGTCGCGCTCGTGGGCCACGTCGGCGACGGTACGCATCTGCTCAACGGTGAGCGCCGTGCCGCCTGCGCTGTTGTGCGTGTTCTCCAACTCCACCATCGCAGTACGAGGAAAGAAGCCCGACGTCGGACGGATGGCCGTGGCCACGGCGGCGGGGTCAGGCAGGCCTCGCACATCGGTCGGCACGGCGCGCATCTGCACGCCGCCCAGTGCTGCCAGACTGCCCATCTCGTTGATGAGAATGTGGGCGCCGGCACCGATGATGGCCTCTGTCCCGCGGTCGCACCACGCCAGGCCAGAGACCAGGTTGCCCATGGAGCCACTGGTGACGAAGAGTGCGGCTTCCTTGCCCATGATCCCGGCTGCCAGGACCTCGAGCCGATTCACGGTCGGGTCCTCGCGATAGACGTCGTCGCCGAGGTCCGCTTCCGCCATGGCCCGGCGCATCTCCGGCGTGGGCTGGGTGACAGTGTCGCTGCGCAGGTCGATGACGTGGGTGGTGGCGTTGGTCACGGGGACCTCCTTGACGAGGTGCGATTCTACAGTGTGGAAGGATGTCTCCGGGGTGTGTTGCCCCGCACTGCTACACTGAGAGCGACGCCGTGGTCGCATTTCTCAGCCGTAACGCCTATATCCTCGCGCTGGTCGCCTTCGTTCTCGCGCTCGACCAGTTCACGAAGTTCGCCGTCATCCAGGCGCTGGTGCTGGGCGAGTCGTGGCCCCGCGAGGGATTCTTTCGCATTACCAGGGCCGCGAACTCGGGCAGCGCGTTCGGCTTATTCGGGGGCCAAAACCTGGTCTTGACCATCGCGTCGCTGGGCGGTGTTGGTCTCATCCTGTGGTTCTTCCGCGCGGCCGGGCAGCGCCTGCTGCTGCGCTTGAGTCTGGCGCTGCTACTCGCTGGTGCAATGGGCAACCTAGTCGATCGGGTGGTGAATGGCCACGTCACCGACTTCATCGATATCGGACCCTGGTACATCTTCAACGTCGCCGACTCGGCCATCGTCGTTGGAGTGGTCATCCTCGCCGCGGCCGCCCTGTTCTTCCAGGAGCACCCTTCTGGGCTGGGTGAGTCCGACGAACCTGACGTCAGCGTCGCTGCCGTTGGGCCAGAGGGGACAACGGCAGGGCATGACGATCCCAACCGCCAGTAGCGCGCTGCGGCGACTCGTCGCGGACGCACCAGCTGAGCGGCTCGACCGCTTCGTAGCACGGCACTGTCCCGACCTGAGCCGCTCCCGCTGTGCCGCCTTGGTCCGCGACGGCTTCGTGACGATGAACGGCGCGCCGGCCCGGCCGTCGTCGATGGTGCACAGGGATGACGTCATCGAGGTCACCGTCCCGCCTCCCAGGCCAACGGACCTAGTCGCCCAGAATATCCCTGTCGGTGTCATCTACGAGGACGAGCATATGTTGGTCATCGACAAGCCTGCGGGCCTCACCGTGCACCCAGGCCCCGGACATCCCGACCGAACACTGGTGAACGCCGTCCTCGCACTTGCGCCGGGCATCCATGGCGTGGGCGGAGAGCAGCGCCCCGGCATTGTGCACCGCTTGGACAAGGACACCTCCGGCCTCATCGTCGTCGCCAAGACCGATGCGGCGCACGCCAGTCTCAGCGGCCAGCTCAAGGACCGCCGGACCGCCAAAACCTACCTGGCACTGGCCACTGGCCTCCTCCGCCACGACAAAGGAGAGGTCGACGCCCCCATCGCGCGCCACCCACGCCACCGCAGGCGCATGGCCGTCATCGAAGGGGGCCGGGAATCAGCCACACGATACCGGGTGCTGCATCGCTACCCCGCGTTGTCCCCGCCGACAGGGCTCAAGGGCGGCGGTTCGAAGGGCACCCACGATGGCTTTACACTGCTGGAGGCATACCCAGTCACCGGCCGCACGCATCAGATTCGCGTCCACCTGGCCCATCTCGGCCACCCGCTGGTAAGTGACGTGCTGTACGGCAAGCCCTCGGTGCTCGTCGGACGCCACTTTCTGCACGCTCTGCGGCTTGGGCTGTGGCTTCCGCCGGACGAGGCCGAGTGGCGCGAGTTCGAGGCGCCGCTGCCCGATGACCTGAGCGTGGCGCTAGATGCGCTAGACTGAGGCGCATGGCGACTCGCAAGCAGGCCACGGCCAGTAACAAGGCACCCCAAGGGAATGTGCGTGTCAGGTATGCGCCGAGCCCGACGGGCGACCCGCACGTCGGCAACATACGCACGGCTCTGTTCGACTGGCTGTTGGCCCGCCACACGGGCGGTTCCTTCATCCTGCGCATCGAGGATACGGACCGCGCCCGAGAAGTGCAGGGAGCGACAGAGCGCATCATGGAGGCGCTCCGCTGGCTTGGTCTTGACTGGGACGAAGGGCCAGAGGTTGGCGGGCCGCATGCGCCCTACATCCAGTCGGAGCGCCAGGCCATGGGTGTCTACCAGGGCCCGGTGGACCGGCTCCTCGCCGAGGAGAAGGCCTACCGTTGCTACTGCACGCCCGAGCGACTCGATGTCATGCGCAAAGAACAGCAGGCCCGCAAGGAGCCGCCGCGCTACGACCGG
>CAUYXS010000127.1:0-4066 GCA_963577205.1 Dehalococcoidia bacterium
ATGTACTACGAGTGGTACGTGGCCATTGACGCCGACCACTACAACTACTTTCAGGTCAGTTGCCACTGGCCAAAGAATCCCATCAGCCGGCTCTGGACCCACCTGTGGTGGTACGCATTCGCCGGGCCGATACGCATGGGTCGCTTCAACGACCAGGACAAAGGGATGGTGGCCGCGAACACCGACTGGGAGAAACGGCAGGGGCCTCATGGTCCCGTGCCCGAGCACTACCGACCGGACCGCTATCCCGCAGGTTGGATCGAGTACGCGAACGCCAACGCGCGGAGCGCGGGCCCGCGCTGACTAATCCGGGCGGGCCATATTGGGCGGATGAGCCCCCCGTGCCTCACGCTCGCCGAAGCGGCTCGTAGCCTGGAACCGCATCGCTGACCTCCTCTACAGCCACGACGTCACTCGTCGAAGACAGTCGCGGAGTAGGGCGCGACGTCTATGAACGCCTCGATGACGCTGGGCCCGTCGAGCGCCAGCCCCCAGTCAAGAGCGGCGCTCAGGGATTCCTCGTCGCGGGCAGCGCGACACGGCACGCCGAAGTAGTGCTCCGGCGTCTCAGGCTGCTCGCCAAGGAAGGACCCGTACGAGCCGAAGTGCCCGCGCTCCTGCTTCACTTTCATGAGGCCGAGCCAGCCATCGTTGAGCACGATGATCGGTACGCGCAGGCCGAGCCTTCGTGCCGTCGCCAGTTCGCCGACCGTCATTTGGAAGCAGCCGTCGCCGATGACACCCACCACCGTGCGGTCAGGATGTACCAGCTTTGCCGCGTAGGCCGATGGCATGCCGTAGCCCATGGACGACCAACCATTCGTCGACAAGGCCGTGTGAGGCAGGTTCGTCCGCCACTGGCTGGCGATCTGGTGCGTGTGCGCACCAACGTCATAGGTCACGATGGCGTCGTATGGCAAGCGTGAGCGCAGGCTGTCGAGCACGTGGTGCGTCGCCAGCTCCAGCGACACGGGCCTGAGGTTCGCGTCGAGCCGCGAGCGATGCTCCTCCCACTCTCGCGCCTGCCAATTGTTGGGGACAGCTGGCAGCTCCGCCAGCGCTGCTAGCATGGCATCGAGGTCGCCGACGGCATCAACGACGAAGCGAATGCTGCCGTCGGCATCAGCCGGCTCGGTGCTCAGGTGCGCGACGGGGATGTCGCCGACCCACTCTTCGTAATTGATCTCGATAGGGTCGTAGCCTATGGCGACGATTAGGTCGGCGGTGTCGACGATGTGCTGGATGTCAGTGCGGCGGGCGCGCCCGATGACACCGAGCGATCCGATGTAGCTCTCCGGCAGGAACCCTTTAGCGTGCAGCGTGCTGACGTAGGGCAAGCGCTGGCGCTTCACGAACGCGAGCAGCTTGTCGGCTGCGCGCGAGCGGGTAAACGTCAAGCCTGTGACCACCAGCGGGCGCTGGGCCGACGCTAGCGCATCGCGCACTTGCTGGTCCACGCCGGGCACCGCCAAGCCCAGGCCGCCGCCTATTGTTAGCGACGGCACAGAGCCGGAAGCCTCCGCGGTCCCGACGTCCTCTGGCAATTCCAGGATCACGGGGCCTGGGGGCTCGGCGGTGGCCAGCGCAATGGCACCGGCCATCTCACTGGCCACGCCGGTGCGGGAAAGCCGGCGCTGCGCCTTAGTAAGCGGTGCGAACAGCGCCAGATGGTCGATGCGCATCTGTGTCCGCCTATCGAGCAGGTGCTCGTCGTAGGTGCAGACGATGGCAATGACCGCGGAGCGATCGAGCCAGGCGCCGCCGACACCCGTCGCTAGGTTCGTCGCCCCAGGCCCGACCGTCGCCACGCACACGCCGGGCGCGCCGCTTGTCCGCCCGACCGCCTCAGCCATGAATGCAGCGGACGTTTCGGTGGCGGTCAGGACGAAGTCGATGCTCGCGCTCAAGCGCAAGGCTTCGATCAGCGGGAGCACCGGACCGCTGGGCACACCGAACACCCAGCGGACGCCCGCCCGCTCCAACGTCTGCACGATGAGCTCGACGTTGGTCATGGCCTTACGTACCGATTCGGATCGGGGCGACCGCCTGCTGGATCGACCGAAGGATGGACAGCGCGGTGAGCCGCCCTGTCGTGGGGTTCTCGCTAGGGATGTCCTCGACGCGGAAGCGCCTGTGGTGCAGGTCGCCGTAGCCTTTCCCGTACTCGCCGTCCGCGGCACCGTCCGTCTTGTATCGGAGTTGAATGGTGAAGTTGATATGGCCGTCGCTCACGTAGCAACCGGACGCATTGCCGTTGTCGATGACCCATCCGCCCTTCACGCTGAAGGCGCTCGTGAAGAACTTCGCGGCCGCACCCGAATTCTTTGTCGAAATGGCAATGTGGCGAAGCTGTGGCATGGTCGCGCCTCCCGCTAGGCTCGCTTGCCCCGAGACCGTCGGGGCTCGCGCGAGGTCATTGTCGACCCGGCAGGGTTGGGCGGCAAGCGCCGGTGAGCAAAGTGACGTTGCGCGGCCCGCACGCGAGGTGATTCACTGCGCCTGCAGATCTAAGGAGGCGGCATGGGCACCATCGTTGGCATAGGCGGCGGCTTGATGGCGGAGCTCGAAAACCTTCCCATCGACCGAGCGATCGTTGACCTGACCGGTAAGGAGCGGCCTCGTGCCCTTTTCGTGCCGACGGCCAGTTACGACTCACCCGAGCGCTGGCAGGTCTTCCAGAACACCTACGGCGCCCGCATCGGCTGCGAGGCCGATGTGCTGTGGCTGCTGGACCGCCGGCCCTCACGGGATGAACTGGAGGAGGCGATCCTGTCGGCTGATCTCGTCTACGTCGGCGGCGGCAACACGCTGAAGATGATGCGCCGCTGGCGCCTGCTCGGTGTCGACGACGTTCTACGCGAAGCCCACGGGTGCGGAGTCGTGCTCGCCGGCCAGAGCGCGGGCATGCTCTGCTGGTTCGCCTGGGGGCACAGCGACTCGCAGTACTACTACTCGCCCGACGATTGGGACTACCTGCGCGTGCGAGGCATGGGCCTTGTCGGTGCTATCGGCTGCCCCCACTTCAACAGTGAGACGGCGGGAATCCCGCGTGCCGATAGCTTCAAGCGCATGGTCGCTAAATACCCGGAGCCAGCTATCGCTGTCGACAACCACTGCGCCGTCGAGTTCGCGGGCAGCGGATACCGTCTCCACACCGCACGCGATGGAGTCGGAGCTTACCGACTCTTCAAGCGCAACGGTGGCCTCGTTGTCGAGCCCCTGGCGCAGGCCGCCGCGCTCACGCCGATGGCCACGCTGTTTGGCGGCTAGCGCCGGCACGGCTACACATCCCGCGGCGTACCGTCGTCGGCGTCCCACGACCCGGGGATGATGTCTAACTGCTGGTAAGGGCGGCTCGCGATGAGATCCTCGTCCAGGTCGATACCCAGTCCTGGCTCCGTAGGCAACTCGAAGTAGCCGTCGATGAGCTTCAGCGGCGCTAATTGCACTTGATCGTGCCAGGGCATGTCGCGGGCTGTCTCCAAGATGTAGAAGTTGGGCAGGGTGGCGCAGAGGTGAACGTTCGCCGCCGTGGCGACGGGTCCGTTGGGGTTGTGTGGGGCCACGCGGACGTACTCCATCTCCGCCATGGAGGCGATGCGCCGCAGCTCCGAAATGCCTCCCGCGTGGCAGATGTCTGGCTGAATGACGTCGACCAGCCCACGCGCGAGCAGCTCTTTGTAACCCCAGCGGAAGAACAGGCGCTCGCCAGTGGCGAGATCGATGGGCACGCGCGCGTCGCGGACGATGGCGAGCGCATCGAGATTGTCCGGCGGCGTTGGCTCCTCGAAGAACGCAGGCTTGAACTCGGCGACCGCCTGCATCTGCCGAATTGCGAGTCCTGGCCGCGATCGGCCATGGTTGTCAATCATGATCGAGATGTCGGGCCCGAGCTCGCGACGCATCGCGCCCATCTTGTCGTGGAGGTACTGCGGGACATCCTCTTCGTGGAACTCTGTCAGCTCGGTGTTCCAGCTGGCTATTTTGAAGGCGGAGAAGCCTAGGTCGACGAGTTCAGCCGCGCCGCGCAGATCCTGAGCGTGGCTATATGCGCGCACGCGCTCGC
>CAUYXS010000128.1:0-4053 GCA_963577205.1 Dehalococcoidia bacterium
CTTTGCGCGAACGCGAGGACTTGGGAGACGCTCTCACCGAAGACCATGCGCGGCTTGGCTTCAGCCCACAGCCCGACGGCCCCTAGCGCGGCACGGGCCCGCTCACCATAGGGAGATAGTTCGGGGTTGGCGATGGCCAGGTGCCGCACACGCGAATCCGTCACGATGTCAGTCCATGCGAGGTTGGTGGCCGTCGCTAGCCCTGTGACGACGGCCAACCTCCCCTCCGCGAATGTACTAAAGCGGCCGTCGAGCACTAGGCTCTCCCCGGCCAATAGCGACCTCGCGTGACCAAGGTCCGCCGAGGCGAAGGCGTCCAGTGGCGCTCCCTGCCGGATCTGCTGGGCAAGCGCTCCCGATGACCCGACGACAAGTGTGACATCCACACCGGCGTCGGCCTCGAAGGCCGGTGTCAACTCCCGGAACAATGGTTCTAGGCTGGCGGCGACGCCGACCAGGAGGGTTGGGGAGGCAGTCCCGCTCGCTCCGCCGCAGGCCGTTGTGGCCGCTGTGAGGACCAACAGGAGGACGCACGTTGCCTGCCATGGGGAGGCGATCGTTTTTCCGCGTAGGTTAGCTCTCATCCAGATCACGCTGGCCAAGGCACCCGGGCTTGATGAGGAGCACTGGCTGAGGGGAGTTACGCACGAGGCGGTCGCTCACGCTGCCGAGGATCCATCGGCCGAGGCCCGAGCGGCCGTGCGTGCTCATGACCATGAGGCCGTGGGGGTTCTGCTCCGCCAGGTCCATCAGCTTGTCCTGCGGAGAGCCTAATAGTGTTTCGCTGTAGACGTGCTCGACGCCCAGGGCGCGTGCGCGTTCTGAATGGCAAGCCAGGTAGCCTGCGGCCTCGCCTTCCGCTGAGCTGCGGATGGAGAGCCGTCCTCGATCACGGGCAGCCTGCTCAACTATCGGGATGGTGCGGACGATGTCCATCGGCAGCGCCATCCGTTTCGCCAACTCGACTGCGACTGGCATCGCTTCCTCTGATGCCTCTGTCCCGTCCAGCGGCAGGAAGATGCAATCCACCATGGCGTGCCCTGCGCGAGGGGCTTCGTCCTGCCCGTGTACCACCAGCAGAGGTTGCTCCACCATGCGCAGGACCTTGTCCGTCACTTTGCCCATGGCCAAGTGCTTGATCCTGCTTTGGCCGTGCGTGGACATCACCACCAGGGTGTCAGCGTTGGCGGCCGCGCGCTGGGCGATGAACTCCGAGGGATTGCCTATCAACGCCGCGGTCTCGACACGGGGAAACTCTGCCCCCAACGCTGCGAGGTAGCTCTGGGCGGACGCGGCGCCGGCCGCCGCGTCGGTGCCGACGCGCAGTTCGTCCGGGTCCACGACAGACAGCAACTCAACAACCACGCCTAGCCCTAGGGCTAGGGTTCGCGCGTAAGGGAGAACGGCCTCGCTGGCGGAGGAGCCATCGAGGGGAACGAGGATCCGGTTAAACATATCGATTGAGGGCGCCAGCGCACGAGGCCTTGCTCGCAGTGCGGGTGCTGCCCATGGCGCCTCTCCCCTCAGTTCAGTAGGTGGGTATTCGCCGGTACAGGTACGGCGGCGCGCCTGTGGCGGGAAGTCTCCTGCGCCGCTTCGCGGTGCTGCGGGAGAGGAGAGGCAGCGTAGCGCAGCCCCGAGAGGTGGTCAAACCGCCAGGCAGTCCACGGAGAGAGAAAGGACTTGTTTTTGCCGGTCGCCGAGAGAGCAGGCACACGCACAGAGTACGGAGAGGCGCCTTGGCGAGGAGCCCGGCGGGGAAGCGGAGGCACAGGCGGTCAGTAGGGAATAAATAAGCAAACCCCAGGAGAGCAGAGGGAAAAGCTATTCTGAATTGCTGAATATAATAGAATACGCGAATAGAATTGCTTGATTGAACAGGGAATACCAGATACTCTTATCTCCTACGGGATGGGCAGGCCCCTGATTTATGGAGAAGAGATGGCGAAGCTAGGTCCGTATTCATACCCCGACATTCGTTTTGGGGACGCTGTCGAGATCGCTGGTCGTATCGCCACTAAGTTCAAGGGAACGGTGAGCGTGAAGGGCCTGGCCTGGGAGTTGGGCATGGCTGAAGGGAGCGGTACGCTGTTCGCCAAGGTGGCGGCCCTGCGCGACTTCGGCCTCGTGGAGGGCCGTGGTGAGTTGCGGGTGTCACCTTTAGCTCAGCGCGTTCTGCACCCGGCAACGCCCGAGGAAGGCCATGGTGCGCGCGCCGAGGCTTTCCAGCGTGTGGATCTGCTCCGGCAGCTCTATGCGCGATTTGAAGGGGAGATCCCGGACGACATGGGCCTGCTCGTCGGCATTGAGGAAATAACTGGCTCGCCCCGGGATGAGATTGTCCGTCGGGCACCCCTCATCCAGAAGCACCTCACCGATGCGGTCAGAGTGATGGGGCGTTCTGTAAAAATAGCAAATAAAGCAGAATATTCTTCTGGAAATAAGATAAAAAACACAGCACAGCCGCTAGGAGCAACCCTTGCCGGCGGCGATGACAGTGAGCAAGCCGGCGGTTTGAGCCTGGCGGCGGCCGGGCGAAGGCTGTCTGTGCCGCTGACGCCGGCCTACGTCGACGTGGCCATCAACCTGCTTACGACCATTCGGCGCGAACTAGTTGCCGGCGGCGTTACGGAAGTCGAGGCCGCAGCGGATATGACTTCAGATGTAGTGACCACCGTCGCCCAGGTGCCAGCGCCAGAGAAGGCGTAGCGCCGGCCGATACGCTTGGTGAGGCTCCCGTGGCTGGGTTGAGGCGGTAGGCCGCCAGCGAACTTACGTTTCCATCATGAACTCCCGTGGCGCGGGAGAGGGGCCCGACTTAGTCGGGCCCCTTTCATGTGCGTGAGTAGGCTTGCCTGAACTCCTGTATGAATCCCCTTGGGGGCAGCCCCCTGAGGGAAATGTAGGAACAGTCCCACCAGCGGCAGAACAGAGGAGGCTCGCAGCCTGGCCAGCTTGTACCGCACGAGATACCCCTGGATCAGGACTAGCTGGCCGGCGAGCACTGCTTCAAGGACCGCAAGGGGCAGGGCTACGGCTACGGGAAGCTGCCTCTCGGAGGTGGAGCTTGGCGGGAGGTGGCCGCCCAGAGCCCCCTCCCGGTATCCCTGGGGGCATGGCCGGCGCCACTGCGGGCTGAACACCGAGAGCCGCCTACATAGCGCGCGGGTTACCCTAGCGAGGCGCCGCTTGGGTGGTTGTTCCCACCCACCCAGCCCTGGTCCGCGCAGCCCTGAGGGCAAGGACGTTAGCCACGCAGGATCAGTTCATTGGAGGGTAAGTTGGGGTCGAGCGCTTTCGCGGCCTGCTGCGCGCCTACGACGGGCAGGTTCCCCGGCTCCAGCAGCCCGATCTGCACCAGCACAGTCGCCTGGTCCCAGTAGATGTGCTCGTGTGCGAGCTTGTCCCCCTCGAACTGCACCACGACGATGAACGGGACCTCGACGCGCTTGCCGGTAGGCGCTACCCCGGGCAGCATCCAGTCCATGGCCACCGAGTGCGTGAACTTGAAAACGAACTCGTCGATGAGCCGGTCTTCGCCCACGGTGCGTGAAATGGGGACCAGCTCGACGTCCGGTGGCATCTGCGGGATGAAGTGCGTCGAGTAGAAGCGGCCGAGCGCTGGCTTCCCGGTCCCGCCAGTGAGGACCGGGATGTGGTTCACGTACGCTCCCTCGACCATCGTGTCGAGCGTGTGAGGCGTGTCCTTGCTGTCGAACTCATGGCGCAAGTGCTCTTCCCACAGCGCGACGAGGTCTGGCTTCTTGGTCGTCATGCTCTGCTCCTAGGCGGCGTGTTCATATCTCGCCTGATGTTACATGCGTGGCTAGGTGCTGGAGTCGGCGATGGCCTCCGCCTCGATCTCGACCTCGACCAGCATCGCGGGCTGCGCTAGCCCGGTCACGCCGTACAGCGCTGTCACCTGCATTCATCAGTCTTGGCTCCGGTCTCTTGCTCTTATGACCTAGCCATTGCCCAGCGTCTCGATGAGCTTGGCGGCGGACGCTGGCGAAAAGCCGTCGACGCTGGCGATATCGGCGGCCGTCGCGGCGC
>CAUYXS010000129.1:0-3997 GCA_963577205.1 Dehalococcoidia bacterium
TTGTATGCGGGGCGCCTTCTGCTCGGCGAGGCCGCCGCTCCTGATCGCGTCGGCCACCGCGCTGGTCGGCGCGGCTAGGACTTCGGCCCACGTCGGGAGCCGGCGCTTGAGCTCGTCGTAGGCACGACCAGCGTTCAGGTCGGAAGTGTGTTGCGACAAGATGGTCCACGCCAGCTCGTCTGCCGGTGAGAGTCTGGGGCGGTGCTCGAATGGGCCGTAGTAGGCCGCCAGCAAGTCATGGACTTCGGCTAGAGTGTAGGGTCGAACCCCGCGAACCCTTCTCGGGCGAAGGATTTTCCTGCGCTGGCGCTTGAGTCGCCCGCCGCTAGACTCGGGCATCGATACCCTTGAGGTGCACCGTGTCTCGGTGCAGTTCCAGCGTGAGCCCGGCCGGACCCGCGCCTATGATCGTCAGCGACGCGGTTGGCGTGACCAGCCCATCGTCGTTGTGGTGGGAATCATCCAGCCCCAGCGCCAGGCTCGCGGCCACACGTACCGGCGAGTCGTGGGTGACACACAGCACGTCCTCTTCCGGGTGGCGATCGATCAGGATATCGATAGCGCGCCGCATGCGGCGCCGGAGGCCACCGAGGGATTCACCTCCAGGGAATTGGACCGTCTCTGGTGCATTGTGCCATTGCTCCCAGAGCAGCGGGTCGTCGTCTCTGACAACCGACAGCAGCGCGCCCGAAAGGTTGCCGTAGTCGAGGTCACGCAGCAGCGGAAGTAATCGTGGGGCCACGCCGTGCAGGCCGGCGATGACGTTGGCCGTCTGGCGCGTACGCGAGTAAGGGCTGCAGTAGGCGGCGCCGAAGCGCTGATCGCGCAGGCTCCTAGCGAGCGCGATCACCTGCGCCAAGCCCACGGGGTCCAGGTTGCCGCCGCCCTGCACCCTGCCCTCGGCGTTCCAGGTCGTGCGTCCGTGCCGAACGAAAAAGAGGCGAAGCATGGCCGCATGTTACCTCGGCAGCTTCAGGGCGGAGCCACAGCATTGCTACAATAAGCGTCCCATGTTAACGAACGAGCAGCGGCAGTTCCTCGATGCGCAGCGGGTGATCCGGCTGGCCACAGCGGACGCGAGCGGAATCCCGCATCTGGTGCCGCTGTGCTTTGCTCTCAACGGCGAGACCATCTACATCGCGGGGGGCGCCAACACCAAGCGCATGCGGAACGTGATGCAGAACCCGCGCGTGGCTCTGCTGGCCGACCACTACGTCGAGGATTGGTCGGTGATCGGCTACGTGCTCCTGTTCGGCACGGCGTTGGGTTTACCCGTTGGCGAAGAGCACGCGAGAGCAAGCTCACTCCTCAAGAAGCGCTACTCGCAATTCGAAGGTGACCAGTACCGCATTGTCTTCGAAGAAGGCAGCATGCTCGTGGTGCACATCGAACGAGTCGTCGCCTACGGGAAGCTGGCGGCGTAGGCGTTACAGGTACTGCCGCTCGGCATCTCCGTAGCGCTCTTCGTGTTTCTCGATGCGTTCGTGGAAGGACGCAAGGAGCGCACCGGAGCGCAGTGAGTCGGTGCTCATAATGATGGCGTCCTCATGGTTATCTGAGTAGTAGCCTTTGCGCAGTCCAACCTGGCGAAGTCCGTACTTCTCGTAGAGGGCGATGGCCGGCTCGTTGGAGATCCTCACCTCAAGGGTGAGGATCTCCATTTCGCGGCGGAGTGCCATCTCGATGGCGCCGATCAGCAGCACTTCCCCGATGCCCTGGCGGCGGAAGCCCTCGCGAACGGCGATGGAGACGATATGGCCTTCACCGGCCATGTACCACAGGCCCACGTATCCGACTAGCAATTGCGCTTGGCGGGGTGCGGGCTCCCGCCTGCGCCGGCGCAGGACATCCATGAGCCCACGTCCTCGGCGCATCGGCGGCAGCAAAATGCGCTCATCGCGGTGCTGGATGACTGAGTATTCCGCCTGGCGATTGTGCAGCTCGCGCTGGTAGGACGTCCTCGGCCAGAGGGACGGAAACGCTTCGCGCTCAATGTCCGTTACCTGAGTAAGGTCCTCCCAGGACATGGGTCGAAGCACGTACGGGAGGGTCTGTTGTCCGCGCGCCATGGAGCCTTCTTGTCACGGGCCTCAAACCTACATAGTACGCCTGAGCCTTGCTCGGTAGTTTAGCAGACTGACCACATTCCCTTGGCTCGGCGCTCCCTTGGCCAATGTCGGAGGGGCGCCATATAATTGCACGTACACCAAAGTCATTAGGGGTCGGTTTGCGCATCCTTATTCGCATCGCCGGATTCGCGGTCCGGTACAAGGGTCAGATGTTTGCGGCATGGGCCACGTTGATCCTCTCCACCGGTTTCTACGTCACCATCCCTCGCCTCTTGGGCACGGCCATCGACGATGCCTTCAGCAACACGGACACCGGGCGGCTCCTCGTGATCGCCGGCTTAATCGTCGGGGCGACGGCGGCCCGCGGCACGCTTCAGTACGCCAACATGTACCTAGCGGAAGCCGTCTCTCAGAAGGCCTCCTATTCCATCCGTAACGCGTTATACGACAAACTCCAGCGCCTGAGTTTCGCGTTCCACGACCGATCGCATACTGGCGACCTGATGTCTAAGGCGACCGTGGACGTTGAGGTCACGCGCATGTTCATCAGCATGGGGTTGGTCCGCTCCGGCCAAATAGTGCTGCTGTCGATCTTTGCGGCCGCCATCATGCTCACTATCGACTGGCAGCTCGGCCTGGTCAGCCTCTTCTTCGTTCCGGTGATCGCATTCCGGGCAGTGACGATCAGCTGGCGACTCCGAGGCATCTGGCGCCGGGCTCAAGACCAGATGGGGGTCATGACCACGCTGCTGCAGGAGAACCTGTCCGGCATGCGCGTTGTCAAGGCGTTCGGGGCCGAGGACCACGAGCGCGCAAAGTTCGGGCGGCAGATCGCCCGCGTGCGTGACACTACGCTTGAGGCCCAGCGGACGCAGGCGGCGAACTCCGCGTTCATGCAGTTGATCTTCTGGGGTTCGACCGGCGTCATCCTCTGGTTCGGCGGACGAGCCGTCATCGAGAGCCGCGTGACCATCGGAGAGCTCGCCCAGTTCATCCTCTACACCAGCCTGCTCGTTCAGCCGATCCGCATGATCGGGATGCTGGTGAACAACTTCGCCCGCGCCATCTCAGCCGGCGAGCGGCTCTTCGAGGTTCTGGATGCTGAGTCGCCGGTACGGGAACGGAAAGGGGCCGTGCCGCTGCCCGAGGTCCGGGGCGAAGTAGCGTTCGAGGACGTGGGATTCGCCTACGTCGATCAGCCCGCCGTTGAGCACGTGTCGATCCACGCCAACCCCGGCGAGGTCGTCGCGCTCCTTGGCGCGCCCGGCTCGGGCAAAACTACCCTCGCCAGCCTGCTAGCGCGCTTCTACGACGTGGACACAGGCCGCATAACAATCGACGGCATCGACATTCGCGATGTCCGGCTAGGCGCGCTGCGACAGGCCATCGGGATCGTTCAGCAGGACGTGTTCCTGTTCAGCGCCAGCGTGCGGGACAACATTGCCTACGGCCGCGAAGATGCTTCCATTGACGACGTCATGGCCGCCGCCAAGACCGCGCAACTGCACGACGAGATCATGGAGCTGCCCGAGGGCTACGCTACCGTCGTGGGAGAGCGGGGCATGTCGCTCTCTGGGGGCCAGCGACAGCGGCTTTCCATCGCGCGAACACTGATGCTCGACCCGCCGGTCTTAGTGCTCGACGACTCGACGTCCAGTGTCGACGCTGGCACCGAGGCCCTCATTCAGCGGGCCGTGGCTGCCGTGGTCCGTGGCCGTACCACGTTCGTCATTGCGCACCGCCTGTCGTCCATCCAACACGCCCGTCAGGTGGTGGTGCTCGAAAAGGGGCGCATCGTCGAAATCGGCGCGCCCCACGATTTGCTCACCAAGGAAGGTTTCTTCCAGCACATCGCCGAACTCCAAGAGGGGTCGGTCGATCTGTTCGCCTCGCCGGTGGATAGCACCTCACTCCCCGAGGGGAGGCAG
>CAUYXS010000130.1:0-3984 GCA_963577205.1 Dehalococcoidia bacterium
GTGGCCTTCGAAGACGACCCGCGCAACCCCCAGGCGGGGTAGGCTCGTGACCCCGTTCGCCCTGAGGCACCCGGAGCCTCTTGAGCGAAGCCGAAGAAGGGCGAACTCGCAGTCCACAGGTCTCTCTCAAGGCGCCTGCCTTTGGCGATTGCGTAAGGCTTGCGGGCGGCTGAAAGCAGCGGCCACTGAGATGCGACACGGGTCCACGGCGCAGCCCTAGTTGCCGGTGCAACCGGGCGCTCCTATAATTGCCGTCGGCTTCACGGCGCTCGTCCGCCGTACATAGCTCCTACTCGCCAGCCTCACGAAAACCTCGCCCCACCATCGGCACTGAGTGCCTGGTTTACTTAACTGAAAGGCCAATATGACATGCTGGACCTTCTGAACATCGCGCGTACGGAAGCCGGTGGAGGCGACCTACTGGGGCTTCTGTCGAGTCTTTTCGAGCCCACCGACGTACGACCTACTGGATACCCCGACGCCGTGATCTGGCAGGGAGGGAACCATGACGGGAAGATCAACCCCATCGCGCATTCCTTGACTGATGCCTACGCTTTGCTCGGCACGATAGCGGCGGTCGACGTTCTGGGTCTCCCCTTTTATGCCGTGCCCATGTGGTCGCAGATCAGACACGACAGAAAACTCGAACCCCTTAGCTGGTTCGGTAATATGCCCTGCATTTCGATCAAGTGGTCAACAGCAGGCGACGCCTACGTCAATGACGGGAAAGGCGGAAAAGTCGTTGTCATGGGGAAATCTGGCAACGCGCCGCTACGCACTCAAGCTGGCGTGTACTGCAACGTCCGCCCTTACGGGCCCACCACCGTGGTCCGCTGCATGCCATGCCTCCCTTACTCCCAAGATAAGGCCGCCTTCAATGTCGATGCCAAAACGGGAATAGTCCACTCGGAGATGAACACCCCAGGTATCCAAATGGCTTATGCCTGCCGTTTGTTCCTGAAGATGGTTCACGAAACCAAGAAGCTCGGTCGCGTCGCCATGAAGCCGACACAGGCTATGGAAGACGGCATCAACGCAGGCTTGCTTTCGTGGATGCTCCAGGGCACACAATTCACGGTAGGTCGCAGATATGCCGTCGATGGCTACGAAGAACATAGGGAATCTGTAGACCGCATCGTCGCATTGCTGCCGAGCGATTTTAAAAATGGAATGGAATCGTGGAGTGGCCAGATAGAGCAGCATATCTCTGATACCAACTTCGGCCTTCTTCTTTGGGATTTGATTGAAAAGCGGGACAATATAGTTCTTGCGACTGACCTTGACGGTGATCGCCTTACAGACCTGCTGGCAGATGCGTCTGACCCTCTACGTAGATTCGGGCAACTGGTGCTGGATCATGCCGGTACGGATGCCAAGATGGACAGCAGGATGTGGGCCGACATGGGTTACACGACCGGCAATGGCCGCGACATGACGTCGGTCATGTATCGCATGGAAGGCCCGCCCATCCACGAGCAGACCCTTGGGTCAGCGGATGCCATGCTCCTTCGCCTTCTCGATGGTGACGAGTCAATGGGTGGCACCAAGAGCCCTTATGACCCTCGCATACACTTCGTTCTCATAAGAGATGCTTACCTCGACGCCAACCCAGGCAACAAAGAACTCAGCGATTGGCTGGACGTTGCGTTGGCCACTTTTGATGGCATTTATGCGGGTACCCGCCCAGGGTTCCTCGGAGGATACAAGGCCCTCAAGGAAGCAATCACGCCCTGGAGCGAATAGCGGCGATGCCTCGGGCAGGGCAATGACGGCGGCTACCCTTGTCGCCGTGGGCGAGGATTCTGGACTCAAGAGCAAGCGGGATGGGTACGTCCGGTAGCAGCCGACCCCCTTCCTGAAATTGGAGAGGACACGACGCATGCGCAAGAAGGTAACGGTTGTAGGAGCGGGTAACGTCGGCGCCACCACTGCGCAGCGCCTGTACGAGCGCGGCTACATGGACGTCGTGCTGGTAGACGTGGTTGAGGGGATGCCGCAGGGCAAGGCGCTCGACATCGCCGAATCGGGCCCCGTGCTTGGCGTCGACGCCAGCATCGTCGGCACCAACAGTTATGAAGAGACCGCTGGCTCCGACGTCGTCGTCGTCACCGCCGGCATTGCCCGAAAGCCCGGCATGAGCCGCGACGACCTGCTCTTCACCAACATGAAGATCGTTGGCTCCGTGGTGGCGGAGGTCGTAAAGCATTCGCCGGACTGCGTCCTCGTCGTTGTCTCCAATCCGCTAGACGCGATGGTGCAGCACGCCTACGGCGTCGCCGGCTTCCCCAAGTCGCGGGTCGTCGGCATGGCCGGGGTCCTAGACACCGCGCGATTCCGCACTTTTTTGGCCGAGGAAACCGGCGTCTCCGTCCGCGACGTCCAGGCGTACGTGCTTGGTGGCCACGGCGACCAGATGGTGCCGCTGATCAAACACACCACGGTCGGCGGCGTCTCCATCGGTGACCTGCTCAGCCCTGAGCGGCTGGCGGCGATTATCGAGCGCACCAAGGGCGGCGGCGGCGAGATTGTCGCGCTGCTCAAGACCGGCAGCGCCTTCTATGCACCTTCCGCCGCGACAGCCGAGATGGTCGACGCGATCCTGCTGGACCAGAAGCGCCAGCTCCCCTGCGCCGCGCTGCTGGAAGGTGAGTATGGCATTGACGGCGTCTATATGGGCGTGCCGGTGATTCTCGGCGCGGGCGGCGTGGAGCGCGTGCTGGAGCTTCAGCTGACGGCCGCAGAACTTGAAGGCCTAGGCCGATCAGCCGACGGCGTGCGCGAGCTCATCGACGCCATGGCCAAGGCACCGGTGTAGCACAACAGTCGTCTCGTGGTCGTCTGTAGTCCCCCTGAGCCTTTCGGCTTCGCTCCAGACAGACGCAGCGAAGGATCTGATGAACAACTACCATCGTTGCGCTGCATCGGGTTCCTCGTGTCGCTCAGGATGACAGCATGAGCCCGCAGCGCATCATTCCGCTGGAGCCCGCCGGCACCGAACCGAGCGAGCCGCCTGCGCTCACCGACGTGGTCATGGCTCTTTATCTTGAGGGCTTGCCACATGACCTGCGCGAAGTCGAGGGCGAGGTTCTGTACGCAGCAGGCCCGCTCCGCACGGCGGCGACGGCCGTCTTCGCCTTGGGCTGTGCTCTCGGCATCGAGTTCCCAGATTTTGTCGAGCCGGTGCTCCGGCAGACCCACGACGACGTCGCCGAGATCCTCGATGAATGCCGCGAGCCGCTGTCGCAGCAGGTCGAGGAAGCGCGCGCGTCGGGTAGCGAGGTCACGGCAGAGGTCTTCATGGCAGACCTGTTCGCCCCGCTGGGCGAGGGCGAACCCATCGAAGATGAGGTCGCTTACAATATCCTCAGCATCGCGTTCGAGTACGGCTGCATCCTCGCGTCGGTCCAACGCGCAGCCGCGATGGTCGTCCGCAACGCGCACAACCGTGCCACCGCAGCGGAGCCCGCTCCGTACGCACCGGGGCCTTCCCCGGACCAGAAAGTACAGGACTTGGCGCGCGAACTCGTCGCCGCCTACCAGAAGGACTTCGGCCTTGGCGCGGACTAGCGCGGCGTGCGGGAGAACCTCGGTTCGTTCGTCTTGAGCCAGTCGAAGCCTTGTCCTGAGTGAAACCGGAGGGCGCGCCGCTCGGCCTCCACTATCGCTCCCGCTCATAGGCCCTCCGCTAGCGCATCAGGAAGTCGAGCACTAGGCGGTTGAATTCATCGGTCTTCTCGTACTGGACGAAATGGCCCGCACCTGCCCACACGTGGAGTTGTGAGTTCGGAATCGTCGCCAAGGACAGCATCGCGCCCTCCACCGGGACCATCCAGTCCTGTTGGCCCCATAGGATGAGCGTCTCGATCTCCATGCCTCGCATCTCGGCCCAGAGGTGGCTCGGTGACGAACCGTACTGGCCGGCGGATTCGAGGTGGCCCGGTGTCATCGCTGAACTGAACCGACGGTCGATCAGGTCGTTGGTCA
>CAUYXS010000131.1:0-3962 GCA_963577205.1 Dehalococcoidia bacterium
CGAAGCCATCGGCGCTGTGGAGCAGTCCCCCGCCCGTACGAGTCAGAAGATGAAAATGCGGCGACTGGCCCTGGTGTTCCTGGAAGGTATCCCCCTGAATCGTGAAGACGGGGCGACCCACAACGCCAGCCTCCACGAAGGCGCTCGTCACGAGACCCACGACGGCAGCGCTGTGGTACATGGAGTCGAAGTACTCGGCCCGAGCATGCGCGTTGATGGTGTGTGCCCCGCGGATGGCCACGTTCTCGAATTCGTCGAGCGACACGGTGTCCCATGCCCGTCGCCGTTCCGGGTGCGGCCGGACGAGAATGCCCATGTCACGGAGCTTCGGGTCGTTGCTGGCGCGGATCCGGCGGATCCACTCCCGCACGAACGGCGGCTCCGGAGGCGCCGGATGCGACAGGACGGAGCAGACCCACAGGAGATAGGGACGTCCCGCCTCGAGACCGATCTCCTGGCAGAAGGCGGCCCGATCGGCGCTCGGCTGGCGGTTGAACCACTGGTCGTAACACTGGGCCCCGGTCACGACCACGCGGGATGGATCGATGCCGTGCATCCCAACTGCTTCCTGTTTCTGTGTTTCGTTCCAGACCAGTATCTGCTCGGGCACAATCCTTAGCCATGCCTTCCCCGACAGGTGGTCCCAGCTCCAGACGCTGATCGACGCGTGGCGCCCGGCGGCCATCGCGCTCTTCAGGTGGTCGAGTTGCATGCTCTCGGAGTTGGTCACCGAGGCCAGCACCACGACATCGGGCGCTATGTCCTCGACGAAGGCGTCCAGCGCCTCGTAGGTTGGGACGCCACGCTCGAGCCAGCCCAAGAGAGCTGCCAGAAGGTGCCGCACGGGCGCGGCGTTGACTCCACGAACGCGAAAGAGGGACAGCATCACTCGTGGCGTCCAGACGCGCGTCCGCGTGCGGTACTTCGGTACCGGGTCGTAATACGGGTCTGCGAAGCGTACCCACTCGAGCGATCGCCGAAGCTTCTTGGCCAGTCGGATGAATGGCCACCCGTCGAGCGACGGGGCAAAGGCAAATCTGATGCGATCTGGATACGCGGCGGCCAACCGCTCGACGATGGACTGCCCACCCGTGGAATCGTGGATGTCTGCGGTCACGACCACGTCGTGCCCGCGTTCAGCCAAGCGGCACAGCACTGATTCGTAGTTGCGAAAATAGGAAAAGTGCAACGCGCCGAACAGGATCCTCATGTTGAGGCGCTCACCGGCAGCAAGCCGGCGACGTCGGCGAAAGGCGGCATGTCCTTGGTGTCGAGGCGCGGTATCTCAAACCGGCTGGCAGGCGCGTAGCCCGCCACCGCCCGCACCGCCGTGAACGCCAGGGAGTAGCCCATCTCAGCGAGCATCGCGACGGTGTCGTCGTTATAGCTGCTTCGGTGGCCGTGCGGAATGCAGAATGGCACGCGCTGCTGGCCCGTCAACTCCCTGATGAGCGCCGGGCCACGCTCGAGCTCCAGCCGCTGGCGCGCCGCCGACAACCGGGAGAGCACCGGGTGCGTCTCGGTATGGAAGCCGAACGTCATTCCCGCGCGACTCATCTCCCCGACCATTGACGAAGAGAGATAGAGGTCACGAGCGAACATCGTTTCCGATCCGAATTGCTCCTCGAACAGATCCGTCAGTAGCCCGGTCGCAAGGTCGAGCGGCAGCGCGTAGTTCAACAGGCGCTTCACGCTGCGCGCGGCCCTTCCATCGTACCGGTAGAGTTCAGGCGACGCCGCGTCCACGGACGCGGTGTCGGCGGCGACCGACGGCGCGTATTGCGGCGGCACAGCCTGGCTCAGGCGTTCGAGCAGTGCCTCGGCGCCCCACGTCGCCACCAGAAAGTGCACCTTGTGGACATTGAGCACACGCGGCACCGTCGCCACGGTATCGCCCGAGACGAAGAACACTCCACGGGCACCGCGAACGACAAGTCGAGGCATGACGTCGTAGTGGTCACGGACGCCGTCATCGAACGTGAGGAGTGACGCCTTCGCCGGCAAGGAGCCTCCATCGAGCCCCGCCTCGAAGTCGTTGTAGTCGATGATGCGACGGGCACCCCCGAGAAAGGCGATCTGGGCGTCGAACGCATCCAAATCGAGTGCGTGGAGTCGGGGAAACGGCGTCCGCGCCGTGTCGCGAATGTAGTGGTACATGGCGACGGCGCATGTACGTTCAGCGGCCGGCATCGCGCTTGGCTCGTGAACCGCGGGTGGTACCGGGCGCAGTGGTAACCCTCTTCCGGCGTCGCGTGATGCGTTTCTGGAGCTGGCGCGGAGCGCGCGTGACGGCCCGTGCGCCCTTGCGCGCCTTGCTCGCGGCGGTCTTGCGTAACTTGCGCCTGACGTCGGGCTCCATCAGCACGGTGCAGCCGTAGGCATAGGCATTAGCGGCGACAAGCACCGGACGCCACAGCCTCGAGAAACCCGGCGACGGCCGGCGCGTGCCCGCCTCACGTGCCGGCTCGCCGTGGCGCCCAAGCGCTTCGATCGCATCCGCCAAGATGGGCGTGCACGGCCGATCCACGCCGTGCGGGCGAATGAAAGTGGCAACGAAATGCTCCGTCTGTCGGCGGACGAGCGGAGCGTCGACCACTACCGCCTGCAACTGCTCGATGTGCTCGGCCACCGACCGGGCCATGCGCAAGAAGCCGCCGTTCTCTGGCAACAGATAGTGGAAGTGCAGCGTGCCCTCCTGAGTGCCGGCGAATCGGTCGGCAACGAACGACAGGACAGGCCTGCCGATGATGGCAGCCTCGATCATCGCGCTCGTATTGATGCCGACGACCGCAGCGCTGTGGTACAGGGAATCGAAGAACGCATGGCGGTGCTCCTCGTCGAGCGGGTTGTACCTACCGCGGGGCCATACGCTCACGTCCGGCCATTCGCCCAGATCCGCACGCTCCCATGCGGCTCCGTTATACGGGTGCGGCCTGATGAGGATGGCCATGTCTGCCAGGGCCGGCTCGGCCCGTACGGCAGCAATCCACCCGCGCACGAACTCGAGTTCGGCGGGCGAAAGTGAGATGAACGATGAGGAGCAGGTGTAGAGCAGGAAGGGCCGGTCTACCGGCAGCCCAACACGGGCACAAAAGACGTCGCGCGGTCCAGGGCGGCGATCGAACCACCGATCGAATACCTGTGCGCCTGTGGTCACCACTCGTGCGGCAGGGACATCGTGATAGTCCAGTGCTTCTTGCCGCTGCGCCTCGTTCCAGACGAACACCGCATCCGGCGTGACGCGCATGAGTCCCTTGTTCGTGAGATTGTCCCAGCTCGCGATGCAGGCGCCCACCGGCACGCCAAGCGCCTGCGCGCTCTTCACCAACTCAACCTGATCTGATGCCGCGTCGATGAGCGGCGACACGAGCACAACGTCGGCCTGGGCGCTCCGAACGAAGCGCTCGAGGGATGGGCTGCTGGGGATCGCCTGCTCCATCGACCGCAGCAGGCGCAGCAATCGTCCGAGCCACGGCACGGATAGCCGCGGGATCCGGTCCAGCCAGTGGAAACCCCTCGGCAGGACCTTGTGTTTCATGCGGGCACGGAGTGCAGTTGCCTCGGCCAGCCGGGGATGAAGATAGCGCGCGAAATCGACCACGCCACGGAGACGGCGGCCAATCGTCCGCCACCGGTCGTCGCGACGAGGAATCACGCCCAGCGCCACCACGCTCCCTTCGTCGTCCAGGTCGCCGAATCGGGCGGGCTTCGCCTCGTTCTGCTTGTTGACCGCGATGGTCACCCGGTGCCCGCGCGCGGCCAGTTCGCGTACGGTGGAGTCGTAGAACCGGAAGTACTCCGGCGACTGCATCGCGAAAAGAATATTCACCGGGTGAACACGCTACATCTTGTCGATCGCCGCGGTCTCGCCACGGCTGAAGGACCAGAACCCGAACGCGAAGATGCCAACCGACAACATGGCCGCCCCGAGCAGCGGCAGGGCCGGGAACTTATCCACGCCG
>CAUYXS010000132.1:0-3933 GCA_963577205.1 Dehalococcoidia bacterium
GAGTAGGTGCCCAGCGGCAGAGGGATTTTCATAGCGGAGACGATCTCCGCGCCGCGGTGGGCGTAGATGTGGCCTGCGTCGAAACCGTTCTCCGCCGAGATGCGCCAGTTGGCATTGATCCGGTGCCGCATGAGCGGATGGAACTTGAGGCCGGCGTTCCAGAACTTGGGCTGCACGTCGGTCTTCAGCGGAGGCGGTGGGTCCATGTCCCCGATGAACACGAAGACCACGCCGTTGTGCTCCTCCACAGGGTAGGAGCGCAGGTTGATCTTCCCGATGGCGTTGCTGCCCGGCTCGGTGAGAATCTGCACCAGCTTGCCGTCGCGCACGTCGTAGGTGAAGCCATGGAGCCAGCAGGTGATCGTGTTCTCGGTGTAGCACTCGGGCTTGGTGGAAAAGGCCATGCCCCGGTGCGCGCAACGGTCCTCGACGCCGTACACGCGGCCTCCGGCTCGCTTGAAGATGATGCGCTCGCCCAGCCGCATCTCAGCGATGGTCTCGCCCTCATCGAGCTCCTGGCTGAAGAAGGCCGGGTACCAATGGTCGCGGATGCCAAGCTCCGCATCAAGATAGGCTTGGTAGGGCTTAACGCGCTCGACCTCGTCGACGGCCTCTTCGGTGTCGCTAATGTTCGCCAGCCGGTCCTCGTGAGAGGCTTCCTTGACCATGGTCATTTCCTTCAGGCGGTTGGTTTCGGCGGAGTGTATACGATCCGGCAAGACCGGAGGGTCCATTCGGGAAAGGCGGCTACCCTTACGCATGTATTCCTGCGTCGGGGTGCGCACTACCGGCGGCCTGCGGGTAGCCCCGCAAACCGGCTCCGCCATAGGCGGCGAAACCGGCGCTCCGGCGTCTTCTCAGCTATCCGTCTTCGCCCCCGATGAAAGCAGGGTATGGGTGGTGCCACTGGCGATACAGCACGTAGGTGCGGTACCTCCACAGCGGTTGCCTTTTCTTCACATGCCGTCGTTCTCTGGAGAGGTGTCCTTCGTCGGGCATAGTGGTACCGTCCTCTCTGCCTGTATGTCGCGCGCCCGCGTGAAGCTGGTCGGGCCGCGCAGTGAACGTCAGTCGAGCGCCCTGGTCGCCAATCGCGGTCGACGAGTCATGGGCGTATAGTCCGAGTCCTTAGGAGGTGTTGCCGTGGGCGATCGTCGGACACGAGTCGGCCTCATAGTCCCCTCGTCAAACTCGTCAGTCGAGTACGACTACCAGCGCGTGCTCCCCACGGGCGCGTCGCTCCACACCGCGCGCGTGTTCCTCGTCGATACGACGATCGAGTCGCTGGAGACCATGAACGAGGATGCCGAGGAAGCGGCTCGGTCCGTTGCGACAGCGGGCGTCGACGTCATCGCCTACGCCTGCACCAGCGGGAGCTTCTTGGGCGGCCCCGGCTACGACGAACGGCTCCTCGGACGCATCCGGGCTGCTGCTAACGGCACCACTGCCATCGGGACTACGCCCGCGGTCATCGAGGCGCTTCGAGACTGCAACATAGAGAACGTGGCCGTGGTGACGCCCTACTTGGACTCCATCAACGAGCGGCTGACCGCCTTCCTGGAAGGGACTGGCTTCCGGGTCGCCAGCATGGCTGGCCAGCAGCTGGTCGCCAACCTGGACATCGGTGACCAAACACCCGAGCAGATCGTCGATTTCGCGCGGCGGAACCTCGACAAGAGCGCCGACGGCTACTTCCTGTCGTGCACTAACTGGCGTGCGATGGAGGTCGCCGAGGCGCTGGAACAAGAGAGCGGCAAGCCTGTCGTCACCTCCAACCAAGCCACCATATGGGCATCGCTGAGGGCTGTCGGCTACACGGATCCCATCGATGGCTTCGGGGCCCTCATGCGCACCCCAGTCAGTTCGTTGAGCACAGGCTAGTGGGGGGCGAAGCGAGCGACGCCACCATCGAAGACATCGTGCTGCGCAGGGACGGACGGAGCATGTCCGCGCTACGCCCTTACCTGCCCGCCGACTTCTGCACGCGGGCGGCGCAGTCGCTGCTCGATCACGCAGGCCCGACCCTCATCACGACGGGCTTCTACATCTTGTCGTGTGGCGTCGTCGAGACCGACGGACCGCCAGGCGCAGTCGCCATCGGCGAAGCGCTCGTGAAGCTGGGCATGCCCATCGCCTACGTCACCGACGTCCATGGCGCGGGCGTCATGCGCGGGCTGGCGCCAGACGCCGAGGTCATCGAATTTCCCATCGCCGGCGCGACGGAAAGCGGCCAGTTCGCCGAGGAGGTACGCCGACGCTTCCAGCCAACTCAGATGGTCGCCATCGAGCGTTGCAGCATGACCACCGAGGGCGTCTACCGCAACATGCGCTCGTTGGACATCGGCGACTACACGGCGAACGTTGATACTCTCTTCCACCTCGTCGCCGACACCGTGGGCATCGGGGACGGCGGGAACGAGATTGGCATGGGCAACCTCGCCGATGAGATCAGGGCCATTCCCGCCCTGCCCGACGACCCAGCGGCCACCGGCTGCGCGCACCTCGTCATCGCAAGCGTGTCCAACTGGGGTGGCTACGGGCTGGTCGCCGCTCTTTCGCGACTCGCCGGCCGCAACCTGCTGCCGGCACTGGAGACAGAAGTGTCGTGGGTGACGCGGAGCGCCGAGATGGGCGCCGTCGACGGCTATCTGGCCAAGCCCGTGGCGTCAGTCGACGGCTTCGCGCTGGACGACAACACCGAGACGCTCCGGTTGCTGCACGAGCTGCTAGAGCGCTCAGGCGTCCGCTAGTCAAACAACTCGGCGATCCGCTCGCCGACAAGGTACTCCTCGCCCTCGTGCAGACCGAAGACGTGCAGCGCGATAAAGTCTTCGCCGGGCCGGACCCGCGTCCAGACCGGGGGGTTGCCCTTTTTTAGGCGCTCTACGATGTCGGGCAAGCCCACCCCGGTCACCGGCTGGTCCACTCGTAGGCGCACGCCGAAGGAGTTGTGCCCGACGATGTTGTCGATGAGCGCCGCATCCACGCCAGGAATACCGGCTAGGTGCGACCGCATCGCTTCGCTCCTCGACTCGGCGTCGGCCAGGCGCTCTTCGTGGTTCATGGTCATCCATCGCTTCACTGCGGCGACGGCACCGACGATCTCCTGGCGGTCGACCTTCTGAGGGCGGCCCACGCCCCGCACCTGACGTCCTTCGTAGCTGGCGAAAGACTGGAGCGCGAGCTTGCGGATCATATCCTCGCTGCCCAGGGCGAAGCCCGTCGACTGGGGCGCGCCTATGTACTTCGCTGCCACGCACTGGAACGCAGCCCCCATACGCACGTACTTGCCGATATTCTCCAGTGGGTAGATCTGACCGGCGGCATCCACGATCACGGGCAGGCCCGCGGCGTTTGCGACCTGCAGTGTCTCTTCCAGCGACAGCGATTCGTCGTCCGGGGTTTCCTCTTGGACGAAGCAGTGGACCGCGACAGTCTGCGGCCCAATGGCCCGCTCTAGGTCCTCGGCTGTCGTGCGGTCCTCCGAGCCGAACTCGACCAACCGGGCCCCGGCGAGCTCCAAGCAGCGGTCGTACCAGTACCGACGCCTGCGCTGGATCAGGATTTCGTCCTTCATGCCTGTTGTGTCGGGCAGCTGCTGGATCTTGTCATCGTCGTCGCCAGCCATGAGCGCAGCCGTCACCAGCGTCAGCGCGGATCCGGCGCCCGACGTGACATAGGCCGCAGGGACGTCGACAAGACGGGCGATGTACGCACCCGCCCGCTCCTCCAGTTCGGTCAGCGAGACGTAGGCGGACTCCGCCGCTTCCATTGCCTCCTTGACCTCGCGGGGCGGGGTCGAGCCGCCCAACAACGTGAGGCTGCCGATGGCGTTGATGATCGGCGTAACGCCGAGCTCCGCGTATATCCCCGCCGGGTCCAGATCAGCCATTCGTTCTCCTCGATGCGTTGTGCCCACGGGCGAGCGCGGCT
>CAUYXS010000133.1:0-3911 GCA_963577205.1 Dehalococcoidia bacterium
TGTCACCGATGGCACGCGCGACCTCATCGCCATCACAGCATCAGGCACGCGCTACGACACGATGACCGACGACGACGTCGTCGTCGTCGACCACGAGGGTGAGTCCGTCATCGGCGACGCACTGCCCTCGACCGAGTTGCTCACCCACGCAGCGATCTATCGAGCCAGGCCTGGCGTCGGCGCGGTCATGCACACCCACTCCACCTACGCTAGCGCATTGGCGGTCGCCGGCATCGCCATCCCTTCGCTCATCGACGAGATGATCATCGTTCTCGGCGACAGCGTGCGGGTCGCCGACTACGCCTTCCCGTCGACCGCCGAACTCGGCGAGTCGGCCGTCGCCGCGCTCGGTGAGCGCAATTCGGTGCTGCTGAAGAACCATGGCTTCGTCGGCGTCGGCAGATCTGTCGGTGACGCGCTCAAGGCGTGCCGGCTAGGCGAGCAGCTGGCTAAGATATTCGTGCTGGCGAGGCTGATGGGGAACGCGGACAAGCTGCCGGCGAGCGCCATCGAGGTGGAGGTTGAGCTGTTCCGCATGCGCCAGAGTGTGAACGGGGACGGAGCCGGAGCAGGAGCCGTTGAATGAAGGTCCCCGGCTTTCTGCTCCGCCGCCTGTACGTCAACGGCAGCCTCAAGGCTACCCCCGACGGCTTCGAGTTCCAGCTGCGCAATCGTCTAGGCTCCGGCTACGCGCGGCGCCTACTGCCGATGACGCTGGACGGCACGGACGTGGACTCGGCCAAGAGCACCTTCGAGGTCGAGGGCAAAGTGGTGCCGTTCGACGCGGTCGACAAGGACACTCCGTTCACCCTCGGCATGAATAAGACCACGACCATCACTTACACGGGCCACGCCATGGCCCCCGGCCCACACACTATCGGCATGCGCTTCGAGGTTGCCGGCCTGGGCGAACTGGGCTTCGATTTCTCTGACGTTGCGGGATAGTTAGGTGACTCAGTCTCATTCAATCCCTCGCGTGGTCGCGGTCACTGGCGCGGCGGGCTACATTGGCGACCGTCTCGTGCGCCGCCTCGTCCAAGAGAGTGCCGTCGAGAAGGTCGTCGCCACGGACATTCGCCCGCTTCGGTTCGAGAACCCGAAGGTCGTCGCGATCCAGCAGGATATTCTCGAGCCGTTCGAGCGCGCGTTCGTCGAGCACCGCGTCGAGGCACTAGTGCATCTGGCGTTCGTAATTCGCCAACAGCGCAGGCGCGAGCTCAGCCACCACGTCAACGTCGACGGCACCGACAACGTGCTTCGGGGCGCGGGAGCCGCCCAGGTCCGCCGCGTCGTCTATCTCTCATCCTCCACCGTCTACGGGGCGCTGCGCGACAACACCCAGCCGCTGACCGAGGCTTCCCGCGCGCGACCGTCGCCCAACTTCCACTACGGTTGGGACAAGCGGGAGGCAGAGCTCGCTTTCAGTGCATACGCGCTCAACCACGACGACGCCATCGTCTCTATCCTTCGCAGCGCCATTGTCATGGGCCCCAACGCCGAGAACTCGATCACGCAAGCGCTCGCCAAACCGCTGTTGGTCGGCGCGCGAGGCAATGACCCGGGCTTGCAATTCCTACACGAAAATGACCTGATTGAGTTGCTCTGGCGCTTCGTCGCCGAACCGCATCCTGGCGTGTACAACGCCGCCGCACCAGGGACCGTGCGCTGGTCGGAGCTCGGGCGCCTGGCCCGCAAGAGTATCGTCTGGTTGCCCGCGTGGCTCGCCTACGGCGTGACTGACCTGGCGTGGCTGCTGCGCATTCAGAGCGACGCGCCGTCGCCGGGCCTGGACTACGTACGCTGGCCGTGGGCCGTCAGCACCGAGCGCTTGGAGCACGAGCTAGGCTATGCGTTCCGGCACACGTCCCAAGAGGCGCTGGAGGCGTACCTCGCGGCCTCCTAGTGAGGCGCGCACTGCACTACGGCCTGCTATCCTTGACAGGTATAGCGTCTATATTAGAGCATTGTCGACTAAATCAGTCGACAATTAAGAACCCACATGACCACACCCGAAAAGACGACTCCCCAGGCGATCGCATCAGAGGAGTATAAGTACGGCTGGACTACGGAGGTCGAGTCAGAAACGGCTCCTCCCGGCCTGAGTGAAGAGGTCATCCGTTGGATCGCTGCGAAGAAGAATGAGCCGGACTGGCTCCTCGAATGGCGACTGAAGGCGTTCCATCACTTCGAGCGTTTGCTGCGCGAGGAGCGGACGCCGGAATGGGCGATGATCCATTACCCGCCCATCGACTACCAAGACATCATCTACTGGTCCGCGCCCAAGGCGAAGGTGGAGCTGGGCAGCCTGGACGAGGTGGACCAGGAGATACTGGACACCTTCACCAAGCTTGGTATCCCCATCGAGGAGCAGAAGCGGCTCTCCGGAGTCGCCGTCGACGCCGTCTTCGATAGTGTGTCCATTGCGACCACCGCGAAGGACACACTCGCCAAGCACGGTGTCATTTTCTCTTCCTTCAGCGAGGCGGTGCAGGAACACCCGGAGTTGGTTAAGAAGTATCTAGGCTCGGTGGTGCCCTACTCCGACAACTTCTACGCGGCTCTCAACGCGGCCGTGTTCTCGGACGGCTCCTTCGTCTACATACCCAAGGGCGTCCGATGCCCGTTGGAGCTGTCCACTTACTTCCGCATCAACGCGGCCGGCACCGGCCAGTTCGAGCGCACGCTGCTCATCGCTGAGGAGGGCGCCTACGTCAGCTACCTCGAAGGATGTAGCGCGCCGATGCGCGACGAGAATCAGCTACACGCCGCTGTCGTCGAGCTGGTGGCCATGGACAACGCCGAGATCAAGTACGCGACGGTCCAGAATTGGTACCCCGGCGACGAAGAGGGCAAAGGTGGCATTTACAACTTCGTCACCAAGCGCGGCGCCTGCCGTGGCGTGGCGTCGAAGATCTCGTGGACACAGGTGGAGACCGGCTCGGCCATCACCTGGAAGTACCCCAGCGTCATCCTCCAAGGCGACGACTCCATCGGCGAGTTCTACTCGGTCGCACTGACCAAGGCGCACCAGCAGGCCGACACTGGCACCAAGATGATCCATTTGGGCAAGAACACTTCCAGCACCATCATGTCCAAGGGCATTGCCGCCGGTCACGGCTCCAACGCCTACCGCGGGCTGGTGCAGATCATGCCGAACGCAGCCAACGCCAAGAACTACACGCAGTGCGACTCGCTGCTCATCGGCGACCGTTCGGCCGCACACACGGTGCCCTACATTGAGGTGCGCAACAACTCATCCTCGGTTGAGCACGAGGCGTCAACGTCGAAGGTCAGCGACGACCAGGTCTTCTACTGCCAGCAGCGCGGCCTGTCCGGCGAGGACGCCCGGTCGCTGATCATCAACGGCTTCTGCAAGGAGGTCTTCCGGCGGTTGCCCATGGAGTTCGCCGTGGAGGCGAACCGCCTGCTTGAGGTCAACCTTGAAGGAGCCATCGGCTAAGCATGCTTGATATCCAAGGTCTGCACGCCACCGTCGGTGGCACTGAGATACTGAAGGGCGTGGACCTGCGTGTCGCGGCCGGCGAAACCCACGCCATCATGGGTCCGAACGGCTCCGGCAAGAGCACCCTTGCCTACGTGCTCGCAGGCCGGCCCGGCTACGAAGTAACTCAAGGGACTGTCACCTTCGATGGAAAGGACATGCTCGCCATGCCGGTGGAGGAGCGGGCTCGCGCCGGCCTTTTCCTGTCCTTCCAGAGCCCCATCGAAATCCCTGGCGTTCGGTTGGATCACTTCCTGCGCGCCGGCTACAACGAGACGCGCAAGGCCGCGGGCGAAGCGGAGTTCGACGTGCTCAAGTTCGACCGGCTCATCAAAGAGAAGGTCGGTGTGGTCAACATGGACTATGCCTTCACCAAGCGCTTCGTGAACCAGGGGTTCTCTGGCGGCGA
>CAUYXS010000134.1:0-3864 GCA_963577205.1 Dehalococcoidia bacterium
ATCCCGCCCTCGAACCCCGGCGAGGCCACGCCCAGCCTCCTGGCGACCAGATCGACATACTCACCGCGAGTGGGGGGATGACCGTCGGAGACGCTGTAGGTCCGACCGGCGATCGATTCTAAGTCCGCGGCCGCCGCCACGGCGCGCGAGGCGTCGTCCACGTGGACCAAGTTGAGATAGGCACTGGGAGACCCGGCAATCGGGCCTCCCGCGGCGACGGCGCTCGCGTGGGGCACCCGCCCTGACCCGTAGAGGCCAGCCATGCGGAGCACGATGGCATTGACCCCATGTGCGTGTGCGAGGAGCAGCCGCTCCCCGGCCAGGCAAGCCCGCCCCCCCTCTCGCGTGGGCTCGCACTCCGATTCTTCATCGACCCACTCACCCGCGCTCTGCGCGTAGACGCCGGTCGAACTCACATAGATAACGCGACGCGTCGACGCGGGAAGCACGTCCAGCACCGAGCGCAATCCCTTTACGCAAATGTCGAACATCGTTGCCCCGGATCGCCCCACGGCGAACACCACCGTGTCCACAGTGGGTAGGGCGTCCATTGCGGTCTCATGGGTCACATCCAGCCGAATTGGCTGGAGCCCCGCTCGGGAGAGTTCATTGACCCGAGCCCCTCGGGTGGTCGCATACACGTCGTCCCCAGCCTGGCGCCAGAGCCTCGCGACCCGCCCGCCCAGATACCCGCAACCGACCACCAGCCTGCGCATGCTATTTGATACCTTGTCCAGACGATTGCACCGGATCCTGTGTTGACCGTGACCATGTTGCCCGACAGCGTGCCCTGGTACACCATGTTCCCTGAGACCACAGGGTTCCCGAGTATTCCCGCGCCCAGGCCACCCGATGTGCTGCAGTCGTTGCCAACGCCATGCGGATCAATGCAGGTCTTCCAGAGCACCGTCTCATCGTCCTTGTCCAACCCATACATATACCCGCTTGTGTCGGCAGCTATGACCGTGTCTCCTTTGGTCCCCACAGCGCTCGAAATGGCCCCGTCCACGCCATCCGGCCCGCCAGGGACAGGCGGGGCCCCAGCAATCCACGTCACCCTGAATCCGTGCTTCTCCACGTCCTTCTTCTTGAGCTTGCCACTGGTAGGCACGTCGCGGCTTCCCGCGTGATCTTGGGCACTCGCTGGCGTACCCATTGCGACCAACGCGATGGCAGCAACACGCACGGAATAGCCTGCCGGGACACCTGTAGATGAATCTGCTGCTGCTGCTCGCCGCACTGCTGCCGTGGGCGACATCGCCCGTCTCGGTGTTCTCCCGGATCTACGTCGCCATCAGCCTGCTCTCGGTCGAGATGCAGGTGGCGACCGTGACGGGTATCGGGACGCTACCCTCGCTCCTCGCCATCAATGCGATTCTGGCCGGACTGCTGATCGCCTGGCAGAGCAGGAGGGACGTCGCGTTCCGCGGCTGGACCTCTGCTATCCGCCCCCCGGCACCCTGGCCCGCGTGGGTACTTCTTGGCGGCGTTGTTTTTCTGCTCAACGTGTCGCTGCCACTGGAGGCCGGGGACCCCTATCATCTTGACCGTGTGGCCCAGATCGAACGCCTTGGGACACTCGAGTACGATCCGGCGGCCGATCCAAAGGTCAACATCCTCGGCTGGACCTACGAGCTGGTGCTGGCCGATGTACGACAGATTCCGTTGGTGGGCCCTGGCCTCGTTCATCTGCACGGGCTCCTCGCATTCCTGCTCTACGGGGTGGCGATCGCGGCCGTACAGACGTGGCTCCGCGCGGGAAAGTCGCGATGGCCGCTGGCCGCGCTGCTTGTCGTCCCGGCGCTGTTCCATCAGTTCGTGCTCATCAAGAACGACCTCTTCGCAGCTGCGCCCTCGCTCGTAGCGCTCGTCTGGCTCATCACACATGCGGATCGGGCGTCATGGAAGGAGACGGTGTGGGCGGGATGGCTGATCGGGCTCGCCGTCGCTTGCAAGCTGACCAATCTTCCACTCGCCGTTGTCATGATCTGGGGCGTCGTCATCGCCAAGCGCGGCCGCGGTTGGCAACCGCTGGGAGGCCTGGCTCTGGGCGGCGGCGTCGGCGCCGTTACCGGCGGACTGTTCTTCACGCTCTTCGAGAACGCGCGCTGGTACGGCGACATCTTCGCGCGCGAGCCGGTGGCGGCCATGGGCAACCGCACGTCCGGGCTGGCGGAGGCCGCTGTCAGCGTATTTCGATTCGGAATTAGCCTGGTTGATCAGGGCCTCGTGACGCCGATCCTCTGGCCCGATCGGGGAGGCTGGGGAGGCACGTTCGGTCTCACCTTCGTCTGGGCTGCTGGTGTGCTCCTACTTAACTGGCGCTACGCGCGCGAGGCGCGCTGGGCGCTCTCGATTGCGGCAGCCCACTTCCTGGCATTCGCTGCGGTGTTTCCCGACGCTGACTTGACGCACCGCCTCGCGCTGGCCCCTGCGCTGCTCGTCGTGGCCGTTGCAGTCCACCTGCTCCAGCGGGGCCAGAGGTACGCTAGCCTGGCTGGATTGGCCCTCGTGCCGGTCCTCGTTCTCTCTGGCGCCCAGCTTCTTCGCAGCGCGATCCTGTACCTCGCCCGTGCTGGCGGAAGCTAACCGTCTCGCAGGGCCGACGTTGCCGCAATAACGCACCAGCAGCGCCAGGCAAAGCGCCCGTCGCCATCAGTCACCCGCTCGTGGCCTCAGCCCGGCCGCGTGTGTGTGAGCCGCCAAAAGAGATGCTGACCGGAGAGTTGGAGACACTGGAACCCGTAGCGCAGCGCTTTCGTGAACGGGATGGAACTGGCGTCCTCTTCGTAGCTGGTGGGACACGACACCTCGGAGGTGCGAAAGCCGCCACGCACGGCGGCAACAAACAGCTGATTGTCGAAGATGAAGTCATTTCGGAGGTCGTGGAAGGGGACGGACGTGAGGAGTCTCCGCGAGTAGCCGCGGTAGCCGGTGTGGTACTCGGAGTGATGGGTGCCGAGGCAGACATCCATCACGTTGGTCAGAGCGAAATTCGCCAGATAGCGCCAGATCGGCATTCCGCTGCTGAGGGCTCCAGGGCCCGAGGTGCGAGACGCGAGGCAAAGATCATAAGAGTCTGAGCCCAGCATGGCCGTCATCGCGGGAATCAGCTTCGGCGGGTACTGATAGTCGGGGTGCAGCAGGATGATGATGTCCGCGCCGGCATCGAGTCCCAGTTGCAGGCAGCGCTTCACATTGCCGCCGTAGTTGAGGTTCTTCTCGTTCAGGTGGGTGCTGATGCCGAGGCTCTGAGCCACCTCGACGGTGCGATCCTTCGAGCAGTCGTCGACGAGGATGATGTCGTCCACGATCTCCCGTGGAATATCGGCGACAGTTTTCCCGACGGTCTTTTCCGCCCAGTAGGCGGGCATCACGACGGCGACTCGCTTGTGGTTATACACGCGGGTCAGCAATCACGCGCTGGATGACTTCGCGGCTGGACGTGCATCAAGCGTGGCAAGAACCTGTCCGTGGATGCTCCTGGCCGCCGTCAGGGCCAGGCTCTCTGGAATTTCCACATCATCCCAGCTCAGCACTTGCTCCTTTTCCACGTGGCGGATGACTCGCGCCCGATCGAGCAGCCCTATTGGCACCGCGGATGGCTCCTCGGCGAACGACACTGCCTCTCCACGCACGGTGAATCCGCCGACGCCCTGCGGAATCGGCGTCCCCTCCGGAAGGTCGCACTTGGCGACAGCCGCCACGTTGACCGTCGGCACGGAAGAGTTATTGAGCAGTGGCCCGGCGCCCTTGGCGACGGCACGGATGGTCTTCATCATCTCGAGGTGACAGAGATGGTAGGGCTTCACGAGCGTGTAGAACGGCCCGTCTCCCAGTTTCAGGTAGCGGAGAACCTCAGGG
>CAUYXS010000135.1:0-3849 GCA_963577205.1 Dehalococcoidia bacterium
CAAGGGCTAAGCCCTTTTGCTCAAGGGGCGATCGCCGGTGTGTCAGTGCGGGCGCAGCGTGGCCTGGGAATCACTTCCGCAGCGCTTGCGCTGATCCTGGCGTTCGCCTGGGCAGTGCTGGTGGCTAGTCCGCTCGCGCCGGGCAAGCAGTTCCAGTTCGCCAGGGGGATCGACGGCGTGACCGATTCGATCAACGTGGTGTTCCTCGGCTCCATTGCGAGCGCGGTGCTGCTGGCCGGGTTTTTCTTTGGCCTTGCACGTTGGCGTGGGCGCGCGCGCAGCAGCGCGGCCGCGCCGTAGGCGCTTCCACGAATATTTTGTGTATAGTTAGCGTGCGTGTGCCGGGCCGTAGCCTCACTTCCGTCAAACAGTGCGCTATCGCACGATGCGAACAAAAGAGAGTCATGCCTATGTTCGACGTCGACGAATTCATCGCAAGCTGCCGCGAGGCGGCCAATGCCCCGGACGGCCAGCTCGAAGTGCAGGACCTCTTGGCCAAGGCAATCGAGAGGCCCCGTGACCTCGAGCTGGCGCTCGGCAGCCCGACGCGCGCGGAGTTCGTGACGCTCCATTCTTCGTCTGATCTCACGATCGTTCACTTTATCTGGGGACCGGGCATGTCGCTGTTCCCACACGACCATCAGATGTGGGGGGCCGTTGGCGTCTACGGCGGCCAAGAAGACAATGTCTTCTACAAGAAGCTCACCCTCGGCGGGATCGAGCCGGCTGGCGGCCGGTCGATTGGAGCACGGGAGGTGCTAAGCCTTGGCACACAGGCGATCCACTCAGTCCGCAATCCGCGCCGGTCCCTTACGGGAACGATCCACGTCTACGGCGGGGACTTCTACGCGGCGCCACGAACGGAATGGGACCCAGTGAGCTTCGAGGCTCGCCCCTATGAAATCGAGCACGTCCGGCAGGCCTTCGAGGAGTCGAACCAAGGGTTCGGCCTCGAGGCGCAGCCGTAACGGCCCAGCGAATGACACTCGTGGCCCTAGGCGTCAGTTACTTCGGCAACCGGTTCGCGGATCATTACCGCGAGCGCGATCTGCCCGCCATCGTCGACGCTGGCTGCGACTTCGTTGTGCATACCTTCAGCGAGCACGACCACACTTATTACATCGAGGCGCTCCACGCTTTGGTCACGGCGACGCACGACGCAGGGTTGCAAGCCTGGCTCGATCCCTGGGGAGTCGGAGGCCTTTTCGCTGGCGAAGCGTTCAGTGACTTCTTGGTGCGCCACCCGGACAGTTGGCAGGTGCGCCCCGATGGTACGCGCGTGGCGCAAGCCTGTCCCAACGCACCAGCCTCGCGAGAGCTGATCGCCCAGTGGGTCGACGCCGCCGCCGCGACGGGCGCGGACGTTGTCTTCTGGGACGACCCCTCGCTGCCCGACGGCACGGACAAGCGAAGTGGGTGCGTCTGCGGCCACTGCCACCTGGCGTTCCTAGCGGACCGAGGTGTGACTATTCCTATTCGCGACCATCTCACTGTCACCGCGTTCCAGCGAGAGTCCATGCTTGCGTTCATCGGCGAGGCCTGTGCCATGGCCAAGGCGCGAGGCCTGCGGAACGTCGTTGGCGTGGTCCCAGGCGCAGCCAAGGGAGGAGCGGTTGCGCTGGAGGCTCTCACGAGTATCCCGTCGGTTGACACCATTGCGACGTCGCCCCTGTGGCGAGCGCACCGCCAGCCACTCGATGCCTACGTTACCGAAGCTGCGGCTGACCTCGTGGCGGCGTGCAGGCGCTCCGGCAAGCGCTCGATGGGCTGGCTCCAGGCGTTTGGCATCCCTGCTGGCGCAGAAGAGGAGATCGGCCGGGCTGCGAAGTTACTGGCGAACGCCGGTGTCGAGGCCATCGCGGCATGGAGCTATTGGGCGGGCGAGCCGATGACGCCGGTGCGATCCGGTGACCCCGGAGCAGCGTGGCAGGCGGTTCGCAGCGCTTTTGCCGCGTTTAGCGACCGCTAAGGAGCAATCTGCGCCGGCGCGACGCGCGCCAGCACCCACTCGGCGAATGCCTGGCCAACGGAGGTTCCAGGGCGGCGGGCGTTTCGCACCAGGTATATCTCCCGGTGCAAAGGCAAGTCGCTGATGCGCGCCCGGTAGACGTGGCTGAAGCTGTGGTCTTCGAAGGCCAACGACGAGACGATGCCGAAGCCGAAGCCGTTGTGGACGGCAACGAGTATCGCGTGCGTGGAGTTGAGGACCATGACCGTCCGGTAGTGCGGGTAGGGTAGGTTCGCGGCGGTGAGCGCGGAACGGAAGGCGCGGAGCGTTCCTGATCCTCCTTCTCGCTCGATGAAAGGCAGGCTATCCAGCTCGGTCAGGCTGATTTCAAGGCGCCCGGCGAAAGGGTGGCGTTCCGGCACGGCGAGCATCAGCTCGTCCTCGGCGACCACGTCGTACTTCAGCCCCCGGCCCCGGCCTTTGGCGCCTACGAAGCCGACGTCCCATTTGCCTTCACGCACTTCCTCGGCGACGGCGGTGGAGTCAGCCACGAAAACCTCGGGGCGAACGGCTGGGTGAACCTCCGTGAACTCGGAGAGCAGCTGTGGCAACAGCGCCTCGCCAGGGGTGGTGCTTGCGGCGATGCGCAAGTCCCCTTGCAGGCCAGCCCGGCCAGCCTTAGTAAGCGACTCGACGAGGCGGTCATGGCGGTCGAGGGCCTCCGTCGCGTACGCCATGAGCTGCTCGCCGGCGGCCGTGAGCGTGGCCCCGCCATGCTCACGCGTGAGCAGCGAAACACCCAGCTCGCCCTCCAGTCGCTGGATGTGCCGCGAGACGCCAGGTTGGGTTAAGCCGCGCGCCAGCGCCGCTTGGCGGAAACTGCCGGCCTGCGAGACGGCGACGAAGCTCTTGAGCGCTCCTATGTCCATGACCCACTCGTTCCAGCAGCGCCTACAACGACAGCAGCCGCGGTAGTAGCACAATTACAAATTGTCATCGGCGTTGCCTTCGACAATACCACTTTCGTAACCTGGCGCCACGGTCACAAGCTAATCGCTGTTCAGGAGCTCCTTACTTGAAACCTCATCTCCTTACCCTCTCTGTTGTCACCCTTGCCGTCCTGGCCTTCTCGGCCTGCAGCAGCGACGAGAGCGCCCCCACGTTCGTCATCGCCGGTATCCCCGACCAGGACGTCAGCGTTCTGGAAGTGCGCTTCGGTAACCTCGCAGAGTACTTGTCCAAGGAGACGGGACTGGGCGTGCAGTACGTCCCCGTGGCCGACTACTCGACCGTGGTAACCGCATTCAAACAGGGCGACATCCAGATGGCGTGGTACGGTGGCCTGACTGGGGTGCAGGCGCGGCTCGCCGTCCCCGATGCCGTTGCCGTCGCGCAGCGCCCACGCGACGCCGAATTTCACTCGGTCTTCGTTGCGACCCTCGGTTCCGGGATCACGTCACTCGCCGACTTGAACGGCAAGTCGTTCACGTTCGGCAGCGAGAGCTCGACATCCGGGCACCTCATGCCGCGGTTCTACCTCACGGAGGCCGGAGTCGACCCCGAGGGCGACTTCAGCGCGCTGAGCTTCAGTGGCTCCCACGACGTGACGTGGAAGCTAGTAGAGCAGGGCGCCTTCGACGCCGGCGCGCTGAACGAGGCGGTGTGGGAGGCCCGCGTCGCCGCAGGTGAGGTTGACCTCGACAAGGTTGACGTCTTCTTCCGCACACCTGCTTACTTCGACTACCACTGGGTGGTCAACAGCGACGTCGACAAGACCTACGGCACCGGCACCGTGGCCAAGGTCCGCGAGACGCTGCTAGCCATAAGCACCGCGAGCGGCGGTCAGGCCGCCGAAATCGCCGAGGCATTTCAGACCGACAGGTTCGTCGCGACCAAGAACG
>CAUYXS010000136.1:0-3849 GCA_963577205.1 Dehalococcoidia bacterium
CCGGCGCAAAACCGGTCTTCGCCGATTGCAACGCCATCGCTCCGCAGACGGTGCGAGCCATCGCGGCAACCATCGGCGGCGCCGGAGCCACGTTCATCGACGCGGGCATCATCGGCGCGCCGCCGAAGCTGGGCGGCAACACGCGCATCCACTGCTCTGGCGCCGACACCAGCGCCCTGGAATCGCTCGCCGAGGCGGGCCTCAACATCCTCGTCGTTGGCCCGGAGGTCGGTCAGGCATCGGGGCTCAAGATGATCTATGCGGCGTCCACCAAAGGGACGACGGCACTATGGACCGAGCTGTTGGTCGCTGCGCGAGCACTGGGCTTGGCCGACGCACTCCTAGTCGAGTTCGGCGGCAGCCGCAAGCAGATCGCGGACGACCTCACGGGGGTGATCCCCAGCATGCCGCGGCGTGCACGCCGTTGGGTCGGCGAGATGGAGGAGATCGCCAAGACATTCGGCGACCTGGGCATGACTCCGTCCATTATGCAGGGCGCCGCCGAGCTGTTTCGCTTCGTTGGCGAGACCTCGCTGGCGGACCAAACATCGCGTGAGCCCGACCCTTCGCTCGATGCTGTCATCGGCACGCTGGCGGAGCGGCTGCACGACACGCGCTAGTCGTCTCCGCACTCGCGCGATCGCCGCACCACCATCTGGCCATTGGGTCTTCCCGCAATCGTCTGGTCGCGCGCCTAGTTGGCCTTCGCGATGACCTCGTCGCCGAAGCGGGCGATGTGCTCGCGCAAGCCGTCCTCCTCGAAACGCAGCTGGAAGGTGTCGATGCCCTCATCGCGGTAGGTACCGAGTGTCTCCAGCATGGTAGCGGGCTCGCCGACGATGGTGGAGCCGGTCATGCCGCCCTCGGCCGCCGCCGCCGCCGTGAACGACGCGCCACCATTGAGGCAGCGTCGCACCGACTTGGGGTCGCGCCCCGCCTGCTCGGCGCCTGCCTCGAGTAGGCCCACGAGCTCCCGTAGCTCCTCGATGCTCGCTGGCCAGCCCCCGTTCTTGAGCCAGCCATCCGCTTCGGCGCCCGTGTAGCGCATCATGCGCGGACGCCGTGCGCCGATCCAGACAGGGATAGGGCCGACGGGTTTGATGCCAATGGTCGCGTCCGTCGCGCTATACGAACGGCCCTGGTAGGAAAACATCTCGTTCGCCCACAGCCCGCGCATGATCTCGACCGCGTCGCAGAGGTCCTGGAAGCGCTCGCCGGGCGAACCGAAGGGGATGCCGATGGACTCGTAGTGCGGAGCCTGTCCGCCTGCCCCCAGCATCAGCTCGACGCGGCCACCGCCGGTGATGACGTCCAGCGTCGCGGCCATTTTCGCCGTCAGCGCGACGTTCCGGAACGGCACGTTCAGCGTGTTGTGCGCAATCACCACAGTGCTCGTCTGCACCGCGACGGCAGTCCCCAGGGTCCAGCCCTCCAGCGACGGGTCCGGCGGCCGGTCGGAGAACGTCACGCGGCTGAAGCCATGTCCTTCAGCGAGCTGGGCCAGCTCCATCGCCTCCGGGTAAGTGCGGTTGCCGAGGTTCAGACCGAAGGTCAGCGGAAAGTCTGTTTTTGTCATGGGTGTTCTTTTCGCCGTGGCCTCCAGGTGGAGGGCAACCGCAAGTCGGTCAGCGGGGCATCGTTTTACGCCCAGGCGGGCTCCCTAGGCAAGTCCCTTCACCCGCATGGGCCTCATACGTCAGTGTAGCGTCCCGTAAACGTTGCTATCCTTCGCCGACCATCACGAGCAGGAGAAACGCAAGATGACGACCACACCTGACGCTGTCCAAGGACCATGGAATCCGCTGATGCCGGGTTTCGGTGAGATGACACGCGATGTGCTCTTCGGCGACATCTGGGAGCGCCCTGGCTTGTCCAAGCGCGACCGCAGCCTCATCACCGTCGCCGCGCTCACGGTCCTCTATCGCAGCGATCAGCTGCGCGGTCACCTGCGGCGCGCCATCGAGAACGGCGTGACGCAGGAGGAAATCGCCGAGGTCATCCAACACCTCGCCTTCTATGGCGGATGGCCGGTCTCCGTGAACGCCTATACGGTCGCCAATGAGGCACTCGGCCTCGACAAGTAGGGCGTCCTAGGCGTCCGGCGAGTAGACATAGGACCCGCTGAGTCTCATCGGGTCCGAGGCGTAAATGTCCGTGGTCGCGCCAACGTAGCGCTTGAAATGCTCAGTCTCTCGGTGCGCCTGGAATGCGTCCTCGTCGCGGTAGACTTCGTACAGGAGAAAATGGTCCTGGTCAGCGTGATTCTGCACGACGTCGAAGCGGATGCATCCAGGCTCAAGATTGGCCGCCGCGGCGTTCTCGCTGATCGCCGCGATATAGGCATCACGCCGTTCCGGCTTCACGTGAATGTCGACCATAAGTACGTGCATAGCGCTCCTCTTGTGTGGGGAAATGGCGGTTGATTCCGCGTTCAAGCGCCGTGAGTCTACTGGAGCGGCGTGCCGGCGTCCTCGTCCATCGAGCCAGGGGGGGAGTCGCGAGGCTATGATGAGTGCCTCGACGCTCATGGACACACACCGCCGAACCAAGATCGTGGCTACCTGGGGTCCGGCAATCGCCTCGGAGCCTGTGCTGCGGCGCGTGATTCGCGCCGGAGTCGACGTGTTCCGCCTCAATTTCTCCCACGCAGCTCACGACGAGCTCGAAAAGGCCGTACCCGTCATCCGGCGAGTGGCCGTCGAAGAGGGCCGCACTGTCGCGCTGCTGCAGGACGTGCAGGGCCCACGCTTGCGCACCGGCGCCCTCAGCAACGGCCCCGTCGACCTAACCGACGGAGAGTCCATCGTCATCGCCGCGACTGACGAGCTGACACAGGCAGGGCGAATCACTATCGCCTATCCGCAACTGGCAAATGACCTGAAGCCAGGGCATCGAGTGCTCATCGCCGACGGAGCCATCGTCCTCGAGGTAACCGCCGTCGACGGCGACGTATCGGCAAAGGTCGTGAACGGCGGAAGCCTCGGTGCGCACAAGGGCGTCAACCTGCCCGACACGTCAGTGTCCATGGGCGCGCTGACCGAAAAGGACCGCCGCGACCTGGAGTTCGGAGCCAAGTTGGGCGTTGACTTCGTCGCCCTAAGCTTCGTGCGGCGGCGCGAGGACCTGCTTGACTGCCGCCGGCTGATTGCCTCTCTGGGCAGCAACACACCTATCATCGCCAAGATCGAGAGCCCGGAGGCCATCGCCAACCTCGAAAGCATCCTCGGCGCCAGTGACGGCGTCATGGTTGCGCGCGGTGACCTCGGCGTTGAGGTTTCACCGGAGCGGGTGCCACTGCTCCAGAAGCGCATCATCCGCCGCGCCAACGAGATGGGATTACCCGTTATCACTGCGACGCAGATGCTCGAGTCGATGGTCGGGCGGCCCACGCCCACGCGCGCGGAGGCCAGCGATGTCGCCAACGCCATCATCGACGGCACCGACGCGCTCATGCTGTCGGCCGAGACTGCCGTGGGCGCCTACCCCGTTGAGGTGGTCGAGACCATGGCCCGCATCGCCATCGAGACCGAGGATGAGGCGCTGCCGCACACCGGCCATACGGCCAGCGGCCAGGGGCATGTCCTTGCGGCCCACGCCCGCGAAATGGCCGAGCAGCTCACTGCTCGGGCCTTACTTGTATTCACGCACAGCGGCCGTACCGCGGAACTGCTCTCCCGAGAGCGCCCAACGACGCGAGTCTACGCCATCACGCCCGACCCCGCGGTGGGCAGACGTCTCTCCCTCTGGTTCGGCGTGGCGCCAGTCATCGCCGAAGTCGGTCGCGATACCTCGGCCATGGTCGACCACGGCCTTCACCTGTTACGCGCTCGCGGCTTCGTGGACATTGGC
>CAUYXS010000137.1:0-3832 GCA_963577205.1 Dehalococcoidia bacterium
CGAGCCGTTCCTATACGGCGGCGAAATGGTGCTGGCAGTCACGTTCGAGACGGCGTCGTGGGCACCATTGCCCATGCGCTTCGAGGCCGGGACCCCGAACATCGCGGACGCCATCGGCATGGGCGCCGCCGTCGACTACCTCCAGGCACTGGGCATGGACAATGTCCGCCAGCACGAAGTGGCCCTTACTCGCTACGCCGTCGAGCGCTTCCGCGAGCTTGAAGAGGTTACGACGTTCGGGACCGCGGACATCGAAATGCGCGGAGGCGTCGTCTCCTTCTACTTGGACAGCGTGCATCCGCATGACCTAGGCCAAGTGCTGGACAGCCATGGCATCGCCATCCGCACCGGCCACCACTGTGCCATGCCCTTGGTGCGCAGTCGCCTACACGTCCCTGCGACGGCTAGGGCTTCCTTCTATCTCTACAACACAGAATCAGAGGTCGACGCGCTTATTGACGGCCTCAAGGCGACCATGGACTACTTCGGCAACGCCGCCAGGAGCCGGGCATGATGCCATCGCCCGACTTGGACGACCTCTACGCCGAGATCATCCTTGATCACTATAAGAGCCCGCGGAATCATCACCTGTTGGACTCACCGGCGCTCAGCGCCGAGGGCTTCAACCCGTTCTGCGGTGACCGTGTCGTGCTCAACCTCGCGCTCGACGACGTCGGCCGCATCGACGCCGTGGGCTTCGAGGGCGAGGGCTGCTCCATCAGCCAGGCCTCCGTCTCCATCATGACCGGGCTGCTCAAGGACAAGACGCTCGAAGAGGCGTCGGCGCTTAACACGACCTTCCGTGAGATCATGGCCGGTGCCGAGGTCACCGCGGTGATGGAAGACGAGCTAGGCGAGCTGGCGGCGCTGGAAGGCGTGAAGCAGTTTCCGGTCCGCATCAAATGCGCGCTGCTGGGCTGGGCGACCCTCGTCGACGCCATCGCCGAGTACCGGAAGGCCCACGACTAGCGCGGTTCGAAGTGTGCAGCAAGCGCTTGGGCAGGGAGATCGACTCGCCAACGCCGTACACCCTAGCTACCGTCTGGTTTCAACCACGCCAATCCGTCGCTGAGCGCATGCTGCTGCCTCGCAGTGCCCGAGGCGTCAGCTATGGGAAGGGATTGAACTGCCGGAGCGCGTTCGCCCTTACCCACAGGTTGATGAGTCGCGCAGGTCACCACCTCTGTGATTCGTTACGTGCGCTGTCCGCACGTAACGACGGCCAATGTGCCTCGTCATCCTGAGCGTAGCGAAAGAGAAATCGCTCCGTGAGCGGCGGGGCGGCGAACAGCCCCGCTAGACCAGCTGCACGATCGTCGCGCCGTCGCCGCCGCTGCCGGGTTCGGCGTAGTCGTACGACGCCACGGCACCGTGGCTTGCGAGGTGCTTCCACAGCCCCTGCCGCAGCGCACCGGTCCCTTTGCCGTGGATGATGATCGCGTGCTCGCGGCCATCGGCCAGCGCATCGTCAAGAAAAGCGTCGACCCGTTGGGCGGCCTCGTTGACCCGCATACCCCGCACGTCGACCTCCGGCTCCAACGCCATGGCGGGACGGTCTGCGCGCAGCTGGATGCTGATGCGAGGGGTTGGCACCTCGGCATCGTCGCCGTCCACTCGCTTCAGGCGCGCGGTATCCATGTGGATGCGGGCACTCCCCACCAGCACCTCCACTCGCCTGGAGAGGCTGGGTTCCGTGATCACTCGGCCGGTGATGCCCAGCGGACCAATCTCCACAGTGTCGCCCGCGGCCAGCGGCCTTCGGCGTGGGGGCGCCTTGGCGCGGCCCCAGATGCGCGAGCGCAGCATGCGCTGCACCTGCGCGACATCGTCTCGGGCCTCCTCGACCTCCCGTGGCGGGGGCGGCTCTCGTACCGCTTCCCAAGCGGCCACGGCCTCGGCCCGCTTGAGCCGTGCGAGGATTTCCCGTGTCAGGCTCTGCATCTCGCTGCGCGTGTCCTCGACGATGCCGTCCTGGGCAAGCGCTAGGTTCTCTAGGCGCTGCTCAAGCTCTAGGCGCAGCGCAGAGGAGTGGCGCTCGGACGCCGCCGCCTCCTCGAGGCGGCGGCGGGTCGCGTGGCGCTCTTCCTGGATGCTCGCCAGCAGCGACTCAGCTGCGCGTTGGTCCGGGTCTTGGAGCGCCCGTGCAGCAGCGAGCACGCTGGCATCTAGTCCGAGTCGCTGCGCGACCTCCAACGCGTAGCTGCGCCCTGGCAGACCCATCGTCACACAGTAGGTAGGAGTCAACGTGACGGGGTCGAGCTCGACGCTGGCATTCTGGAGTCCAGGCTGGGCTTCGGCGAAGGCCGCGACGGCGCGGTGGTGGGTCGTCGCCACCGTAGGGACACCACGCTCGGCCAGGTGCGCCAGGATGGCCCTAGCGAGCGCCGAGCCCTCGTCAGGGTCCGTGCTCGTCCCCAGTTCATCCAACAGCACGAGTGAACGGTCGGTCGCCAGACGGAGGATATCGGCGATATTAGTGAGATGCGCGCTGAAGGACGATACCGCAGCGGCGATGCTCTGCTGGTCGCCGATGTCCACGTAGACGCCGTCGACCACAGGGAGCTCCGTGGATTCGTCACAAGGGAGCATAAGCCCCGACTGGTGCATGAGAACCATCAGGCCTAGCGTCTTGAGTGCGACGGTCTTGCCTCCGGTGTTCGGGCCGGTGATCACGACTCCGGTCGCCGGAGCGCGGAGCCGTAGGGACACGGGCACGGCACTCCCGCCGATGAGAGGGTGGCGCCCGTCCACGAGCTCGACCCCTTCGGACACCAGCCTGGCCTTGCCAGCCCCTAACGCCTTGCCGTAGCGGGCGCGAGCGAGGCTCAGGTCGATTCGCGCGGTGAGTTCCAGCGCGTAGGAGATTTCGGCAGTCCTCCGGGCCACGGCGGCCGAGAGCAAGCGCAGGATGCGCTCGACCTCCTCACGCTCCTGCGCTTGCCGCTCGCGCCACACATTGGTGGCACCGACCGTCTGGAACGGCTCGACGAACAGGGTCGCGCCCGAGTCCGATACGCCATGGACGATGCCCGGCAAGCGGGCACGGAACTCGGCCTTCAGCGGCACCACCAGCCGCTCCGCCCTCAAGGTGATGAGGTGCTCTTGGAGGAGTCCCTGCTCGGCGTCCGCATCGACGATCCGCTGGAGCGCCTCGTTCGCACGGCGGTAGGAGTCGCGGCCCTCGCGGCGAAGCTCGCGCAGGTACGGCGTAGCGTTGTCCGCCAGCTCGCCAGTGCCGGTCACCTTGGTGCGTATCTCTCGCTCCAGCGGACGCAGGTCCGGAACGCTGCGAGAGAGTTCGCGCAGGTGCGGCGTTCGTCCGGCCAGCCGGGTGCCGATGGCTTTCGCCCGACGCGTGGCCTCCAAGGCGACGGCGATGGCATCGAGCTCATCGCCGGTGAGCACGGCCTGCACGGCGGCACGGTCGACAAGCGGGCGCACGTCGCGCTCCATCGAGACGGAGACATCGCCGGCCTCGTTGACGACGAGCAGCGCCTCGGCGGTCTCCTCTTGGCGCTCGCGGACCGCGTCTTCGTCGAAGGCGGGCTCCAGGCCACGGGCGAGCTCACGGGACAGAGGCATCGCCGCGTAGCTCGCCAGCGCCTCGCGAACGCCGTCAAACTCAAGCAAGCGGAACGCGCGCCGACGCAGCGCCCAGGCGTCGAGGGGTTGGGCTCGCGGCGCTGGGCTGGTCATCAGGCGCTTATTGTATCGCGTGGGGTGCCGCGCGGAACGGCGCCGACGCCTGGTGCCAGGGAAATAGCCTAGCTGCCTTTGTCCAGCGTGCTAGAATGCCCTACTCGCCGTGAATCTGGCTGAAGACGGCGCTCCG
>CAUYXS010000138.1:0-3799 GCA_963577205.1 Dehalococcoidia bacterium
GCGATAGCTCGACTGCGAGGGCGAGGATCTGGAAGTTCGCCTCCGGAGGATAAGTCGGTTGGCCAAAGCTGGGTGCCATCAAGAAAACGGCCACCATGGCCATCGATGGGAGCTTGGTCAAACCCAACCCCGTACCCCGTAAAACAAACGCGTGCGCCTGCGCGAAACCCGAAACCGGCGAAAGGGTTCTGGCTACGCATGGGCACGGCTTAGCAGTTCACGAACCAAACCGATTTGAGTAGCGTTAGGGTCCAGCCGCTAGCGCAGAGGGCCCACATGGTTTGGCCCTTCCTAGCCGCCCTCGGCGCCGTACTCGTACCGCTCCATCTCCCGCATTGTCCGGAGCAGTGTGGGCTGGGCTGGGCGGGCACGCAGCCGCGCCCAATGAGCCTCCAGCGCGTCGATGTCAGCCCACTTTTCGAGCAGCATAAAGCTGTCGGGGTTCTCGACGTCCTGGAAGTACGCAAACTGCACACACCCGGCCTCCTGGCGCACCTCCTTGGCGCGCTCCGCGGACTGGGCGATCATCTCGTCGCGCTTCCCCGGCAGCGCCTCCATGGCCACAACCAAGCGAATTCCCACGGTCATCCCTCCCAGGAAAAATTGTCGAACCCCCTAAGGGCTTCGTAGCCTCGTTCTCCGCTGGCTCAAGCGACCCAGCGATTCTAGCGGCTTGGACGCGGGTCCGGGCGCCACCGCGCCCCGATGCGCGGAGTGGGGGTGGGCGCCCCGTCGACCGCGTGTGCTACGCCTCCGTCACGTCCATTTCCACCAGCGGCAGCGGACCCAGTTTCTCGGTCGGCGGAACGTAGGGCCAGTACTTGGCCAGAGCCCCCGAGTCGACCGCGTAGTCGCTGCCGGTGATGAGGCGAGCGTAGTCGGAGCAGAGCCATGCGACCACGTGGCCATAGTCCGTCGGCGTCGGCAGCTCACCCAGGGGCGACATGCTGGCAAAATCGGCGGAGCCGCCGGTCCTGAAGTGCTGCTCCTGTCCCCCAGCGTTCGCTCGTGGGGTATTGCCTGGGTCGGGGAATCCCCCCATGGCCCCTCCGGCTCCGCCCCCCGCGGTTGCCCGCGCGGCGATCATCTCTGGGTTATCTACTTGTGTCGCGGTGGGCGTGAAGCTGTTGATACGGATGCCATACGGCGCCAAGTCCATGGCGGATGCACGTACGAACTGGATGATGCCTCCCTTGCTGGAGCAGTAGCCAACGCTGTTCGCACGGCCCTGCCAGCCTGCGGTGGAGGCGATGCAGATGATGCTGCCCTTGATCCCTTTTTCGACCATCTGGCGCCCGACCCACTTAGTGTTGAAGAAATTGCCGGACAGGTTGACCTGTATCTGGCGGCTCCAGCTCGCTCCGTCGAACTCGAGGACGCTGGCCCCACCGTCGATGCCTGCGCAATTCACAAGGATGTCAATGTGACCCCAGGCGTCGACGACCTTCTGGATGTAGGCCTTCACTTGTTCTTCGTCCCCGACGTCGCCAGGGATGGCCATTGCCTCGATGTCGTTGCGCCTGAGGCGCTCGACGGCGGCGTCGGCTACCTCCGGCCGGACATCATTGCAGGCGACCTTGGCTCCGTACTTGCCAAGCATGAGGGCAAGACCGCTTCCGATGTTGGGCCCTACTCCTGTGACTAGCGCTACCTTGCCGTTCAGATTGATGTCCATGCCTTCTCCTTCGCAGCTTGGCGCTCGGGCATGCAGGCCCCGAGCAATGAGGGAGGATACGCTAGCAGCCAGATTTTGCCAGACCACCCGCGTCTGATAGCGTCCGCGTAAGCTACCGGCGACGCGAACAACTTGCCCACGCACCGGAGGACACATGCCATCGTTCGACGTCGTATCAAAGACCGACCTGGCCGAAGTAGACAATGCCGTAAACGGCATTTTGCGCGAAGCGGGCCAGCGCTACGACCTCAAAGGGACTATGTGCAGCGTGGATCGGTCCGATGATGTCCTGACGGTAACCGCCGACGACGACATGCGACTGCGCCAGATGCACGAACTGATCCACACCTACTGGGCGCGACGTGGCATCGACAGCCGAGGGCTGGAGTTCAAGACGCCCGAGAGCGCGACGAAAGGGAGCCTGCGGCAGCAGGTGACAATCAAACAAGGGGTCGACGGCGATCTTGGCCGGCGCATCGTGAAGGCGGTGAAGGCGGCGAAAATCAAAGTGCAAGTAGCCATCCAGGGCGACGAACTGCATGTGTCCGGCAAGAAGCGCGACGACCTCCAAGAGGCTATCGCCTCCATTAAGGAAATGGGCATCGAGCAGCCCCTGCAGTATGTCAACTTTAGGGAGTAGGCCGGGCCGCCTGCCAGGTCCGTTGCCGATCTGATAGGGATTCCTCAGGATAACGAGCAAGGGCTGAGGGTGGCAGGTTTGGCAGACATAGGGTCTTCTCTCGGCCGACTGAGGTCTCGCCTACGGCGAAGAGAACTATCATGAGCCACCATACGAACGCGCTTCCGCCAGGAAGCCGCTGGGCGGTCACCACATAAGCGCTCCCACGACGCCGCGTCGCTCCAAGTTCTTCTACGGCTGGGCCATCGTCGCCTCGCTCTTCGTGACAAACTTCGCCGTCGAAGCGACCGCGATCTTCTCGTTCGCCGTCTTCCTCAAGCCCATGAGCGAAGACCTGAACATCTCCCGACAGGCGATCAGCTGGGTGGCAGGCTCGCGCAAACTAGCCAGCGGCTTGACCACGCTGGTCATTGGTCGATTTATCGACCGGCACGGCGGGCGAGTACTGATCCCCGCGGCCGCGATGGTCGCCGGCCTGGGCGTGATCGGTCTCGGCTGGGTCCAGAGCCTGTGGCAGTTCCTGCTCCTCTTCACCGTCATCGGCCTGAGCGGGATCACCATGCCAGGGAACCTGTTGACGTCGGTGCCGGTGGCGAAGTGGTTCGTACGGCGTAGGGGCCGCGCGACCGCGTTCGTGGCTGCGGGGTTCGGGCTGGGAGGCATGTCCTTCGCGCTGATTCACCAGACGCTCATCGACGCCTTCGGTTGGCGGACGGCGTGGGTCGCATCCGGCGTGTTCGTCATCGCTGCTGTCGTGCCGTTGACGCTGTTGGTCGTGCGGCGGGCGCCAGAGGACATCGGCCTCCTGCCGGACGGGGATTCGGTTTGCCCTGAGCCATTGGCGGCTGCGGGCACATTGGAGCCGAACCCAATGGACGAAGCGGTGTGGACGACCCGGGACGCATTCAGGACCCTGAGCCTCTGGAAGGTCCTTGTCGTCTATATGTTCATGGCCTTCGCCATGGGTGGATTCCAACTCCACCGAGTGGCGTTCTGGGAAGACCGTGGCTACGACCGAACGCTGATCGCCAGCTCATTCTCCCTCGATGCGTTGTTTTTTTTCCTGGCGATTCTGCTATCGGGCTTTCTCGTGGAGCGGCGGCCGGTGCGCTACGTAGGCGCGAGCGCGATGGTGCTGCTGCTGCTGGGCGTCCTGCTCACCATCTCGCTGGACGCTTCGTGGGTGCTCTTCGCCAGTGCGCTGCTCGTGGGTGTGGGGCAGGGGACCAACGCCGTGGTGCAGATCCACATATGGCCTACGTACTACGGGCGCGCGTTCGTTGGCACCATCCGCGGGCTCGTGTTCCCGACCACGCTCGTCGGGCAGGCCCTCGGCGCGCCGTATGCCGGGTTCGTCTTCGACAACGCAGGTGACTACCTGCCGGCGTTCTGGACGACGGGCGCGCTGGTCATGCTCTCGGCGCTGTTGCTGCTGACGGCTGTGCCGCCGAAAATGAAGCGCAACCCGGCACCCGAGGGAGGCG
>CAUYXS010000139.1:0-3783 GCA_963577205.1 Dehalococcoidia bacterium
ACCTCGAGGGATGGTGGATACGCGGGATCTAATGCTCTGCCTGACTCGTGTCGCTACGGCCATGCTAGGTCCTTCGTTGAGGGAGGGTTGGCTGGTGCGGGGTAGCTCAGGGAGCTACCCCGCACACTTCTGCCAAGTAACTCAGACTCTAGTTGGTACCGAACACTCGGTCACCGAAGTATGAGGCGTTCTTGCCGCGCTGGCGGGCCACGCCAATGCTCTCAAACACCATGTTGACGTTCTTGAAGGAGCCTGTGGTCAGGCCCTCCGCGGCGTCACCGTAGCCGGCCCAGCCAGCTCCGGTGGCCTCGAACACTGCGGTCGATGCCGCCTTGCTGCTGTGCCAGGCCGCGAACAGCTTGGCGGCGTTGGGGTTCTTCGCGTTACTCGCGACCGCGACGCTGAACATGTTAATGCCCATGCCCGCGTTCCACGCCTGCCCGATCACGCCGCTGTCCAAGAGCGCCGGCGGGTTGCCGTAGCCCAGGTACATGAGCGGACGCTCACCCGACAGGATGAAGGAGTTGCAGCTAGACGTCACCAGCAGGTCGTTCTCGTTGATCATCCGCTTGTGCAGGTCAACCATCTCGTCCTTGTCAAAAAGGAACGGGTAGAAGCCGTTGCCCGCGCGGAATAGGAAGGAAGGTGCGCAAACCAGGCCCTTCAGTTCCGGGTCCAGCCATCCTTCGACAGTCGTTGGGATGTCCTCAACGTCGAAGATGTCTGTCCGCCAGAAGTTGGTGTACTGGTTGTTGCTCACGCCAGCGGCGTTGCCGCTGACGCCTTCCTTGGCGTCCCATGTGCGACCCACGTCAACGCCGAGGGACACCCAGTCGACTTCCTCGGCGTAGCCGCGGTCGACGTACTGTGCCATCTGCGTCATTGACATGTAGACCACGTCCGTGTCAGAGCCACCTGACTCACGCTCGGCCACGAGGGTGCCGACGATCTGGCCGGCGGTGATGCCACGGCCGCCGCACTCGATCCCGAACTCAGCGGTAAACACTTCACACGCAGCGTCTACGTGGTCGACCCCGTAAGGGGTGAAGTGGACACTACCCTCGGCCTGGGCCAACGGGATCAGTGCTTCGACTCCGGCCGTCCGAACCCAGTCCCCTGTGATGTCAGAGAACGCCGCACCTGCCTGCAGAGTGGCCTGTGCTGTCTTCTCTGCCTCGGTCGGTGTCGCGGTTGGCTTCGGGGCCGCCGCCTTCTTCGCCGGGGCCGCTGCCTTCTTCGCCGGGGCCGCTGCCTTCTTCGCCGGCGCCGCTGCGGCAGGGGCAGCCTTGGCGGGCGCTGTCGCTGTCGTCGTCGTCGCTGCCGCCGTCGCCGGGGCCGGGTCGTCGCCACCACAGGCGGCGAGGACCAACCCTACGACGATGCCCAGCACCGTCAATGCCAAAATCCTGCTCTTCCCGTTCTTTGTCATGGTCTCTCCCTCATCAGTGCTTGGGCGTCGCGGCGACTTGCCTTTGGTCTTGCGGAACTGCGTGCTTTCGCAACCAAGTAGGGCATGGCCATGCCCGCAGACTCCGCGCGGCAGTATACCAACGCCGGATTGCGCGTCAACTGCCATTCCGGAACACGAAGTACCTTCGATCCATAGGGCTACGGCCTGCCGCGAGGGCGGGCCCGAGGCTAAAGCCCTGAAGGCCCTGCTTCTCTGAGGTCCAGCGGCAGCAGGTTGGGGATCGAGCTTTCGATGGGGTACTCGGCCCCGCACTGCGTGCACGCCAGCGTGCCGGTGACGACCTCGTCGCCGTCGGCTTCTACTTCGGTCAGCTGCAGCGAGCTCTTGTCTTCAGGGCAGGCGAGGATATCAAGCAGGTCGCGTTTCATGCACTTAGTCTACTAAACCGCTAAGCCGCGCTCGACGATGAAACGGAGGACGTCGGACAAGAAGAAGATCATGAGCCCGAGCACAACAGTCATGTTCACGTGGCCAAGAGCGTTGACCGCAAGCCTGACTCGCCCGTGGGGCGCCTCCTGCTTCGTTGCGGTGCCCCTCGGGGTAACCACCAAAAAGAACATCCACGCGGAAAGCGCAACCTTCACCGCGAGCACGCTGAAGTACGTGACGGTCGAGGTTTCCTCTGACAGCCGCTGCACGCCGAGAACCCCACCGGTGACCACGAGCACCCACATGGCGAGACCGACCAGCTGGCTGAACTCCACGGATGCCAGGCGCGCCACGCCACTTGGCGCTTCGCCAGACCGGAGCGCGGGCCGGAGCACGGCCCAGTAGAAGATGCCTCCACCAAGCCATGCGACCGCTGCCGTGGCGTGGAGCCAGCGAATGACCAGAAGGAAGTAATCGCCAACCATGCGTGAAGATGCTAGACGAACAAGGCCCGCCACTCAATGCGGCTGCGACCCGAGGTCGCGTTGACAGCCGCCGCCTGGCACCACCTACACTTGGCCATCATGCCCACGGCTGTACATCTCTATCACTACGCCCAGTGAGGGACATGCCGAAAGGCGAGGGAGTATCCCTTGCGAAGCGGCACCTCAGTCACCGGCGACCAGCTCGTCGGCCTGCTGGTCGATGAGCCGCGATTCTTTCGTCGGCCTGTGGCGGTGGTCAACGGGAGGCTGATCGCTGGGGCATCCGCGCGCGTCCTCGCGGATATAATTGGGTAGCCAGCAGCGTAGGGTTTTCGGTTTTCCGTATGGTTAGTATCCGCAGCGCACGTACCGGCCAGCAATCGTGAACATCAGCCATCCCCCACGCATCCAAGTGCTCGACCCGAGGGTTGCCGCTGGTATCGCCGCCGGCGAGGTCGTGGAGCGTCCTGCCTCGGTAGTCAAAGAGCTCGCAGAGAATTCACTGGACGCCGGCGCCACCCATGTGACAGTTGAGCTCCGCCAAGGCGGCCTCGAGTTCATTCGCGTGGTGGATGACGGGCGCGGTATCCAGGCGAACCAACTAGAGGTGGCCTTCGCTCGCCATGCGACCAGCAAACTGACCACGATGGACGATCTTGATAGCCTGTCGACGCTGGGGTTCCGGGGCGAGGCGCTGCCCTCCATCGCCGCCGCCGGCCATGTGAGGCTGGTAAGTAGAACCGCGCACGCCAACGCTGCCTTCATCGAGATCGAGGGCGGACGCACTCTCGCGGCCGGTGCTGGCTCTTCGGCGCTGGGGACATCCGTGACGGTCGAAGCGCTCTTTTCAGCCATCCCCGCACGGCTCAAGTTCATGCGCACGAGTGGCGCGGAGGCCGGCCGCGCACGCCAGGTCATTGATCACCTGGTGCTGGCGTGCCCTCATGTCGCGTTCACGCTGGTGACCGACGGCAGGGTCGCCTTGCGAGCGCCTGGCAGCGGCAGCCTTCGCGACGCGGTCGCCGCGGTCCACGGCGTGGAGATCGCGGACGCCATGCTAGAGATAACACCGTCGCCACAGGCCCGGTACCCGGCGCACGGGCTCACCTGCTCACCCTCCACAAGCCGCCCCAACCGGACGGCCATACGCACTTTCGTCAACGGACGCTGGGTCCAGAGCCGTGCGCTCACCGCCGCAGTGGAGCAGGCCTACGTCGGTTTGTTAATGGAGGGCCGCTACCCAGTGTCCGTGGTCCTGCTGGAGGTACCGCCAGACCAGGTCGACATCAACGTCCATCCAAACAAGCGCGAGGTCCGCTTCGTGCACGAAGGCGAAGCCTTCTCCAGCGTCCAGAGAGCAGTGCGCGACGCCCTGCTTGCCAACGTTCCCGTCGCGGCGACGCCTCATCAGCCGTCGCGCGTGGAAGGGAGGGACACCGCCGCGACGTCGCCGTCGTT
>CAUYXS010000140.1:0-3773 GCA_963577205.1 Dehalococcoidia bacterium
AGTCCTGGTGGCCCATGATCACGTTCTTCGGGTCTGCGCCGGACTCCACCAGCACGTCCAAAATCTGCATGCACGAGTCGTCATTCGCGCCTGGGTGAATGGAGATGGGCGCGCCCGTCTCAGCCTGAGCACGCGCCGCCGCGCGTAGGGCCTTACGCTCGTTCTCCGATAGCGGGTACATGTTGCCCAGCTCGCCGATTACGCCGCTCTTGACGCCCGTATCGCGTACCCCGACGGTGACGTCAGCGACAATGCGCTTGGTGATCTCCTGCTCGGTGATCTCGTCCATGTTCGCCGGGTGGGCGATGGGCACGTAGTGACCGGAGCCCATCACCACGTTCAGGCCTGTTGCCCGGGAGATGCGCTGGAGCGCCAGCGGGTCACGTGCGAGATCGAAGTCGGTCGTGTCGACAATGCCGCCTCCTCCCGCATGGGCGAACTTGAGCACCTCTTCAATCGAAGTCTTTTCGTCGTAGTACTGCAGATTGGCCTTATTCATAGTCCAGATCTGGCCCATTTTGCCCAGCATGTCCATGGTGATGGGCCGGTCGGCGTAAGACCGCAGGCTGGCCTCATCGGGCACGTGGAAGTAGTCCATCAGGTCTACGAGCAGGTGTTCGTGGGTCATGGTTATGCCCATCTGCTCCGGCTCTATCGGCCCCAGTACGGTCTGTATTTTTCCGGTCATATCACTCATGGGTAAGTTTTCACTCCGTCTTCGTATTCGGCTAAGCGCCAGCGCTAGTTAAAAGTCGCCTCTAACTCCAGGTACTTATGGTGCCAGGGCCGCGTCCGCTCGAAGGCGGCGCTCACGGCCAGTACGGTTTCGTCGTCATGCCTGCGCCCGATAATCTGCATGCCGATGGGCAGGTTGTCGCCGGTAAACCCCGCTGGAATGGACGCCGCCGGGTTACCCGTGTAGTTGATGGGGTAGGTCATGCACCAGCCGATGCAGCGCTCCATCTCCTCGCCGTTAACTTCGACCGGGCCCAGCGTATCGCCGTCAGTGGCGTTCGGGACCGGGGGGACGGTCAAAGTCGGCGTGACGAGCACGTCGTACTCGTCCAGCACGTCCTGTATTGGGTCGTAGACCTTCGAGCGTAGCGATTCGCCAGCCCGCTGGTCCCAGGCCGACATCGCCTGGCCTATTTCCAGTGTCTTGGCGAAGCTCGGGTTGAGCTGGTCGTTATGCTCGTCCAGCAGGTCTATGCCCAGGGCCTTGGAGTTGTGCGCCAGCTCCAGGTGCACCATCGCCATCTGCCGGAGCCACAGCGCCGACAATTCCTGCTGGGTGGCATCGATCTTTATCTCTACCTCATCGACGCTTGCTCCCATTTCCTTGAACGCCGGGAGCGCATCCCGCACCGTATTGGCCACCACCTCGTCCACCGGGTAGATGCCGAGGTCGGGGCTGTAGGCGACCTTCAGGCCGCGTATCGAGCGCCTTGTGGCCGCAACATAATCGATGCCCTGGTCGGGCAGGGACATCGGGTCCCTGGGGTTGTGATGCGCCATCACCGACATCATGAGCGCCGCGTCCTCAACCGTGCGGGTGATGGGCCCAGCGAAAATGAACGGCGTGTAGGACATGAAGGCGTTGGGGCGGGTAACGAACGGGATGCGCCCGTAGGACGCCTTATAGCCGTATGCTCCACAGCACGACGCCGGTATGCGGATCGACCCGCCGCCGTCCGTGCCCTGCGACAAGGGCGCCAGGCCTGCAGCGACTGCTGCAGCGCTGCCGCCAGACGAACCACCGGCGTTGCGGCCGATGGCGAATGGCGTAGAGGTTGGGCCGAACAGGTAGTTATCGGTCGTCCCCTTGTGGCCGATCTCCGGGGAGTTGGTCATGCCGAGGGTGATCGCGCCCGCGCCTTCGAGATCGGCGACGTAGCTGGTGGTGTCCTGAGCGACGAAGTCCTTGAACGGCACGGAGCCGCCGGTCGAGCGTACGCCCGGTTTGAGGGTGAACAGGTCCTTGAGCGCCATTGGCACGCCGTGCAAGGGCCCCAGTGCTTCCCCGGACATGACCGCCGCCTCGGCCGCTGCGGCTCGGCCCCGAGCCTCTTCGTCCAGCACGTCTACGTAGGCGTTTACGGCCGGGTTCCGCACGGCGATGCGGGCCAAGAAATAATCGACAACCTCTACCGGCGACAGGTTACGGCTGCGGATCCTTCCGGCAAGCTCCGCCCCGCTCATGTACGCAAGTTCAGCACTCATCGGTGTCCCCCCCCCCAGGCCCTTACAGGTGTCTCCCGGCTGCGCCGCAAAAGCGCGCATCGGGGTTACGAGGGGATTATACGGGCAGCAGCGACTGGTAGGCATCGCAGTACCCAATCGGCGACCTTGTGTCGTGAAATTCTCGGAGGCTAGTCCGAGCGGGAACTCACTAACGTATCGGCCAGGACCACGATCGCCAGGACGCCTGCGAGCAGGCCTCCCTCGAACCAGCCGGTCGCTCCCAGCTTCCAGGCCTTGTCCGCCAGTCCAGCCACCAGGCCAATTATCCCGCAGACAACGCCGCCGAGGAACAGCAGCCTCGCCATCCAGACCATCGCTTGTTTCAAATCGCCCATTAACGAGACCTCCAGTGCACTTCCGCCCCAATTCCGGTTCCGCCCCTGGATGGCCCACATACTAACCCGGTTAGACCGAGCGCCCTACTCTATGATCTGCACCACGCTCGCTTCGACCGCACCTTCGTCGTCTGCAAGGCCGAACGCCACCACGCTCATGCCCTGCTCTAGCTGATCGACCGTCAGGGTTTGCTGACGAAGAACTGCGCCGTCATCGGCGAGGGCAACAACAGTCTCAGTCCCGTCCTCGGCCTGGACGGTGAAACCGTCCGGCCCAACCTCCGTAAACGGTTTCGATTAGATCGCCCCCGTACGAGCGTTCCTTTAGCTTGCGCCTCAGGTTCGACACGTGCCGATCAACGGTGCGGTCAAAGCCATCGAAGTCGTGTCCAAACACGGCACCAATCACGTTGGCGCGGGTGATCACCCTGCTGGGGTTGGACAGAACGTGGACGAGAATGGCGAACTCGGTGCGCGTCAGGTCCATGGCGGTGCCGTCCACGCTCGCCTCCCTGCGCGCGACGTCTACAGACACGTCCCGGTGTTGTAGGACGGCGTCGGCCGATGCCGCTTCGTCCGGTGCCGAGCGGCGCAGGACAGCTCGCACACGGGCGGCAAGCTCGCGAGGGCTGAATGGCTTGGTGACGTAGTCGTCGGCCCCCAGTTCCAGGCCCGCCAGCCGGTCCTCTTCGTCCACCATGGCGGTGAGCATGATGATGGGCACAGCCGACTCCTGCCGGATGGCGCGACAAATCTCCCAGCCATCGAGGCCGGGCAGCATGAGGTCCAACACGACCAGGTCCGGCTTTTCCTCACGGGCCAGCCTGAGACCGGCGATACCGTTGTGGGCCGAAAGCATCCGGTAGCCGTCCCTGGCCAAAAAGGCTGTCACCAGCTTTACCGTGTCGGGGTCGTCCTCGACGATAAGTATCCGCTTCGGCTCGTCCATCAGCGCGTTTTCCATTGCACTCTCCGCTCACGGGGTTCGCTCTAGGGCTCTTCGCTTGATCGCTCATCGGCTCCCCCGCGCGGGCTTCGCCCGGCTCTTCAGGGCTCTTCGGCTCACGGCCTCATCGCCTCGCAATTACCGCTACGCTACCGTCTTCACCAATTTACGAAAGCTGAGGATGTCGGCGTCTTCCGGTACCCAGCCCTTGCCTGCGGTGTCGGCGACCTCGCCTAAATAGATGTCTCCCT
>CAUYXS010000141.1:0-3734 GCA_963577205.1 Dehalococcoidia bacterium
CCAACACGGACGATTGGATGTCCGTGCCGATGGCGACGACCGCTGTGTCGAAGTGCTCGATGCCCAGCTCGTCCAGCAGCTCGGCGGACGTCGCATCCCCAGACACTGCGTACGTCACCTGGCCCAGCATCTGCTGAGCGAGGGCCTGGTCCTGGTCGACGATCAGCACGTCGTGCCCGATACGGTAGAGTTCGTGTGCCACCGAGGTCCCGAACCGTCCCATACCGATCACAACGACTTGGTGGGCCATCTATTTCTCCTGCTTACCCCTCTCTGGGGCCGTCAGCCAATTCTGACACGTTCTTCCGCGTACCGGTAGACGGCGCGCCCTTCGCGGAGCGCTAGCCCGAGTGCAATCGTCAGAGGGCCAAGACGCCCCAAGTACATGCCGATAACAAGGATGACGTGTCCTGGGTCCGTCAGCTCCGCCGTGATCCCGCGTGACAAGCCCGTGGTCCCTAGCGCGGACACAGCCTCGAAGAGCAGGTCGAGGAACTCAAAGTCCCCCACTTCCAGCTTGTGCGCCTCTGTGACGGCCAGGCCGAGCACCACGCCGAGGAGCACGGCGATCGCAAGCAGGACGATTGCAAGCGCGCGCGCAACCTGCGAGAACGGCAGCTCGCGACGAAACGCCTCGACCCGCGGCCGTCCTCGGACCGAGGCATACCCGGCAACGACGAGCACCATCAGCGTGTTGATCTTTATGCCGCCGGCCGTCGACCCGGACGCGCCGCCGACGAACATCAGCAGCATGAAGACAACGTTCGTGGCCGGCCGGGTCAGCGAGAAGTCTATGGTGCTGAAGCCGGCCGTCCGGGAGGTCAGGGACTGGAACAGGGCGTTCGCAATCTGGTCGCCCACTCCCAATGGCCCTAGCGTGCCTGGGTTGGTGCGCTCGAAGATGAGCATAACGGCTCCGCCAAGCACCCACAGCCCCGCCATGCCGAGCAGCACGAGCCTTGTGTCCAGGGTCCAGCGGGAGACTCGCCGGTGCCGCCACAGGTCAAGGAGCAGCGGTAGGCTGACCGAGCCAAAGACGATGAGCGCGCTAACGACACCGATGACGACCATGTCGGTCTGGTAGCCAATCAGGCTACCGGAGTCCGGCAGGATGCTGAACCCGGCGTTGTTGAACGCGGAGATGCTCAAAAACAAGGCCTGCCACAGCGCCCCTTCCAGCGAATTAGCCTGCAAGTGCACCAATAGCACAAGGAAGCCGATGGTTTGCGCACCAACCGCAAAGAAGATGATCTGGCGCCCGAGGCGTGTCACACCGCCCAGCCCCGAGGTCCCCATGGACTCGCGCAGTACCAGCCGGTCGCCGAGCGTCAGGCGCCTACCGACGGCGACTAGCAGCACCGTCCCTGCCGTCATGATCCCCAACCCGCCCATGAACATGAGAACCAGGATTACGGCCTGCCCGAAGCCGGTCCAGTACGTGCCCGACTCGACGAGGACCAACCCCGTGACACAGGCTGCCGACGTGGCCGTGAAAAGCGCCGTGATGAAGGGCGCCGCACCGTCCATCGTCCGCGCGGCGGGGAGCGATAGTAGTACGGTTCCAACGCTGATGAGCCCCGCGAAGCCCAACACCAAGATAAGCATCGCCGACGTCGATGCTGGCAGCGTGAACCGCCGGCCACCGTCACGCACGTTGCAGCCTCAGGGTGATCGTGGGTTGCGGGAAAGAAAGGGGTGCCGTTAGGGCGCTCCCGGCAAGCCGCGTGCAGTGCACGCCGTTTCGAGTCTCTTGCCCGCCTATCGAAGTCCCTCCCGAAAGGACTCATGGTCCCGCGACCTCGGGACGGCTTCACGCTACGCCCGGCCGTGGGCACTGTCAACGCGCTTCCATCGCGCCGTTGCCTTGTTCCTCACATTGGGACGTAAGGAGATGTACTATCCCTCCACCATCGTCCTCCTCTTGCACTTAGGGTGGCGGCGAACCATTCAGAGGTGAGACTAATGCCTGAGCAATTCGTCGGCGCAGCGACCCCGGCTCCGCTAGGCGCGGAGCGCGAGGCGTGGCTGGATGCAGCTTGGGCCAACCTCGACCAAGAACGCCTCGCGCGCCTCATCACTGACTTGGTCGACATCCCCAGCCCCACGGGGGGTGAGGGTGATGCAGCGCGCTACGCCGTCCAGGCCATGCGCGACGGGGGGCTCGTCGCGCAATACGAGGAGATCACGCCCCGGCGGGGCAATGCCATCGGCCGGCTGGAGGGCTCCGGCGGGGGCGCCGGGCTGCTGCTCTACGGCCACTTCGACCACTACATCTCTGGGGCCCCGGACGACCCGCTGGTGATCGGCAACCTCGACCACACCTCGTTCCATTCGACGGCGGTGCGAGAGGGCCACCGGATTTTTGGCGCAGGCTCAGGAAACCCCAAAGCCGGGTGCGCCCTCGCCATCCACGCGGTCGAGGCGGTGCGCAAGGCCGGCGTGCCCCTCATGGGCAACGTCACGCTCGGGCTCGTCAGCGGCGGCATCCACAAGGTCGAGTTGCTGGCCGCTGGCCGGCCCTACCTGGGGCCCTCCTACGAAGGAATGGGCGCCGGTTGCGAGCACATGCTCCAGAGCGGACTCCGCGCCGACTTCTGCGTCAGCACCAAGCCCGGCTACCAAGTCCTCTGGGAGGAACCGGGAGTGGCCTGGATCAAGCTCTCGCTAAAGGGCGTGGTGGGGTACGTCGCCCGGCGTGGGGTTTTCAAGCGCCCCATAGAGGACGCCGCGGCCATCATCCCGGAGCTGATCGAGTGGTTCGAGGCATACGCGGAGCGGCACAGCGACGGCCAGGCATCGACGCCGGGCCACATCGGCGCCATCGAAGGTGGCTGGCCCTACAAACCGGACTTCTCCCCGTCGGTCTGCAATCTCTACTTGGACTTGCGCATCCACCCGAACAACACGACGGACAGTGTGCTCGCGGAGTTTGGCGAGTTCATCGACGGCCTCCGCGAGCGGAGGCCGGAGCTGGATCTGACGTGGGAGCCCTTCGCAACGATGCCGGGCTCCGCGACCGATGAGCAAAACTGGGTCGTCCAGTCCTGTATCCGGGCCTGGGAGCGCGTCGAAGACAAGCCTCACACCTGGACGGCTGCCTCGGGGCTGACTGATGCGGCGGTCCTGCGCTCCTGGGGGATACCAACTGCGCGCCTTGGGGGCATGTCATCGGCTCCACGGGACCCCTCGCACGGCTTCCTCGCGGGCGAGGGCGCCGACCTTGAGGTGCTGATGCGGGTGGCGCGCTGCTATGTCTACACGATCGTCGACACTTGCACGCGCGCGCGCGCTGAACTGGGGCTCGGTTAGGCCTGCTGCGCCCCAGTTGTCTATACGCGACGTAGCAGCACGACGCTGAACACGGCCCAGAGCGTGGCGCCGCCGCCGAGCGGTCCTGCGATCAGCCGCGCCCGGGCCGCGAGCCCTTCGCTTAGACTCGCAGCAAAATCGCCGGGCTTGCTCCGGGGCTTCATACGCCGCTGAGGCCGAACACATGCTCAAGCGCGCGGCGGGTAAAAACCACAGCCATGTCGCGCTTGTACGCCGCGGATCCTCGTGCGTCGTCCAGTGGATCGACGAGGTCTGCGACAAGAGCTGCGGCCTCGCGCACGGCATCAGCGCTCGCTGGACCGCCGACGAGCGCCTCCTCCACCGCCGTCGCCCGCAGCGGCGTGGGTGCGACGGCGCCGAGGCCCACGCGCGCCGCCTCGACGCGACCGTCGACCACCGTACCC
>CAUYXS010000142.1:0-3724 GCA_963577205.1 Dehalococcoidia bacterium
TATGTGGAGTCCAACTGTCATTGAGACTCCGCCGGTAGTGCTGCTGGTGGACGCCTCGCGCAACCTCGCCGGCTGGGAGTCTGAATTCTGTGACCGCCTGTTCACAGCCATGGCGCGCAGAAAGCTAAGGCTGGTGGGGGCCGGTTCTCTGAGGGTCAGCGAGCCTGAGCAGTTGAACTCACACCGACAGGCACTTGAGAGCGCGAGTTGCCTGCTGCTGGTAGGCCACGGTGAGAACGCTGCACTCTCTGCTGCCGGCGAGTTACGGAGCCAGGTGGCCTGGCTAAAGGCCAATGTTGCCGGCCCGAAGCTCCTTGCGGTTTGTTCATGGCAGGACTACGACCCGGCCTTGACCGAGGAGCTGTTGAAGGCGCCCACAGGCTTAGCACCATTGGCCCTTGCCCAGAAGTCGCCGGTGACCGCTCGTGAGGCAGGTCTCTTCTTCCTCAAGTTCTTTAGCGAGCTACACCTGCACTCCGGGAACGAAATGAGTGGGCGGATGGCATGGTTCTCTTGGTCCAAGGCCAAGGAGTTGCTCAACCGGCGGCGACTGGGAGGAAGCTTCGGCCTCCGGGCATGATCATGAACACTGGCTCTTCTACCACCGCCCGGTGTTGATGGTGGAGATGGGGGAGAGTCGAACTCCCCGTCCAGAAGATACCGGTGCAGGATGTACTACAGGCTTATCCGGCGTTTTATCGACACTCCCGAGACGTCCACCGGCGGACTGCACGGGAGCCTACCGCTGATCTTAGGCGACTCGTAGCGGCGTCAGAGCCGCGGCACCCCGGCTATATATCGCAACCCGCCGCCGTCGGGGTGGGCGACAGGTGCGTGGCTACGTGCTTTACGCGGCCAGTGCGACTTGCTTGTTGCCAGTCACTTTTTTGTCACCTTATTAACGAGGGGGCGACGACCTCGGCCTGCAATCCTGCCCAACCATCCCCTGTCGAAACCACGCATCCCCAGGTCGGACCTACGCATTGTACAAGACCGTACTGGACGTCAGTATCGCCGGTTGCCTGTACCGCGCGGCGCGCCAAGTCCTCGCCGCCGGCCCATGTGCTCAACGAGCATTAAGGACGCCCTCTGAACATCTTGCGCTCAAGGGTGATGGCTCCGTGGTCCGCCACGGTTGCGTCACGCCAGCATGCGCACCCTCTAGCGACCGTGCAAGGAGTCGTCGTGGACGTACCAGAAGTACAGGCCTGGGCCGTATCCGATCCCAAGCGGCTAGGGGACTGCTTGCGCGCATGAGCAAGGCCGAACTCATATCCGGCATCTCGTGAGGGGTGGTCGAGGATATGTGGCTGGGCATCAGGGATGCGCTGAACGGAGCCTCGGTGCAGGGCCGTTCCTCAGCGTGAGCGTTCGCGGATGGCCCGCGCGATCTCGCGGCCGGTCTCCCGCTCCATGATCCGTTTGCGCTTGTCGTAGCGGCGGCGCCCCTTGGCCAGCGCGAGCTCGACCTTGACGTGGTGGTCCTTGAGGTAAAGACGTAAGGGCACCAGCGTGAGCCCTTGTTGTCCAACCTGGGCTGCCAGCCTGTTTAGCTGCGAGCGGTGTATCAGCAACTTGCGCGTTCTCAGCGGCTCATGGTTCCAAGGCCCGCCGGCTGCCCAGGAGGCGATGTGCAGGTTTTGGAGCCATAGCTCGCCCTCGCGGAACAGTCCATACGCGTCTCTTATATTCACCCGGCCGGCGCGGATTGACTTGACCTCCGTACCAGTAAGAGCGATGCCGGCCTCGACGCTCTCGATGACCTCGAAATTGAAGCGCGCGCGCCGGTTGTCGGCGACGGTGCGGTAGTGCGGTTGCCCCGCGGACGCCGTCGGTTTCGGCGCGGCAGCCTTACGGCTTTTCGACTTCTTGGCCATGGGAAACCTAGCGGCCCAGCTCGCGGTTGAGCAGCGCGACGGCGGCCTCCAGCGCCTCGTCGGTGTCGTCGCTCGGCGGTGGCGGCGCCTTGACTGAGCACAGCGTATCGATGGCGTCCAGTACTTCGGGGTTGGCGCCTACCGAGGAGCCGCCCTCTCCGTAGCCTTCGCAGAGTGCCTGGACCAGGCCGCCGACGCGGATCAGTTCCTGCGTGTTGGACGGCGGCCCTACCGCGACGTCCGGCTCCAAGCCCTCCCCCTCGATGAGGCGCCCGTTTGGCGTCAGCCAGCGACCCGTAATCAAGGACAGGCCGCCGCCGTTGGCAAGCGAGTAGAGCGTGCCAACGGAGCCCTTGCCGAAGGTGCGGGACCCGACAATGGTCGCGCGGCCGTAGTCCTGGAGCGCGCCCGTGGTGAACTCCGCCGCGCTGGCCGTGAAGGCGTTGACCAATACCGCCATCGGCAGGGCGACAGCGCTGCCGCCATCGCTGGCCTCGAAGTCCACCTGGACCCCGTCGCTGTCGACCAGCGATACCACGACGCCGCCGTCGAGGAACTCGCTCGCGACGCCGACGCCGGCGTCAACCAGCCCGCCGCCGTTGTTGCGCAGGTCAAGCACGAGCGCCTCGGCGCCCCCGGCGCCCAGGCTGGCGAGGGCCTCGCGCAACTGTCCTGGCGTCGCCGACTCGTAGGCCGAGAGGCGTATGTAGCCGATATGCGGCGAGCCGTCCACCGTGTGCGAGGCGACGCTGCTTAGGGTGATGGTGTCGCGCGTGACGGAGACGTCGAAGGGCTCGGGCGAGCCGACCCTGAGGATGGACAGGATGACGGTGGAGCCCGCGGGTCCGCGTATCGCGGACACCGCCTCGAGGATCGTGAGCCCCACGATGCTGTCGCCGTCGACGGCCAGGATGACGTCGCCGGGCAGCAAGCCTGCGCCCTCCGCCGGCGAGCCGGGCAGGGGCGCCTGAATCAGGATCTGGCCGCCGCGGGCGGTGACTTCAGCCCCAATGCCCTCGAACTGACCGCTGTAGTTGGAGGTGATCGCGTAGAGATCCGGCGTGGCGTAGGAGCTATAGGGGTCATCGAGCGCGTCGACGACCCCGCGGATGGCCGCGGTGAGCAAATCCTCGATGGCCAGGTCACCCTTGTTGACGGACCGGTCCTGAATGAGAGCGAGGACCTCGTCGAAGGTGCGCGCCTCCTCCGTTGGCTCTTCGCCTGATCCGAAGTCGGCCAGCATGACCACGGCCGCAGCAATGGCGACGAGGACGGCGACGACGGCGAGGACGCGTGAGCTCATGAGTCACTAGGAGGCGCGGTGGCGCGAGAGAGGAAGCGGGGATTGCGGAAGCCCCGACGCCATGGCCATTGCCAAGTAACGAGGCCGTCGAGGCATTTTAGCATGCGGGATGCTACGCCTTTCCCTTCAGGGCGCGTGGCGGGGGCGGACGCGCCCTGAAGGAAAGGAACACCATTCCCTTAGGCATTCAGGCTTTCTCACAGTTAGTACGTTACATAACAATAATAGTGCGAACAAATAAATAAGCATATTGCCGCTGAAGGCCGTAGAGGCACTTCTGGTCCCCTAGCGAGAGCCTGGGATGCCGATGCGCCGCCAGAAGCGCCGTGCTCGTGTTACTCGTCGCCCAGCAGCGTGGCGCCGACGTAGGCCGCGAGTACTGCGATGCCCGCGACCGCCAGGCTCGCAAATGTCGCAGGCCCGACGTGCATTCCTCGGTGGGTCAGCGTGGTCGCGACGACAGTGGTTGCGATGAAGACGGCGGCGAAGCGCAGTTGGAACTTGGAGTTTTCGCTCATGGCTTGATCACAGAGTGAGCCTCTTT
>CAUYXS010000143.1:0-3722 GCA_963577205.1 Dehalococcoidia bacterium
ACCAGCTGCGCGACCGCCCCGAGGAGTTCGACCAGCGCGTGCGGTTACGCCTAGAGGCGGGCTCTTTTATCCCCGCTCCCACCTACCTCAAGGCGCAGCAGGTACGGGCGCTGTTCGGGAAGCGCCTGGCGAAGGTATACGAGCGCTTCGACCTGTTGGCGATGCCGACGACCGTGATGGCGGCGCCGCAGCACGACGTGCCGACGGTGACAGTGGCGGGCCACGAGGTGAACACGCGTGACACCGCGATCCGCCACACACGCATTTTCAACCAGAATGGCCTGCCGGCCATCTCGGCGCCCTGCGGCTTCTCGTCGCTGGGCCTGCCCATCGGCCTCATGCTCGTAGGCAAGGCCTTCGCCGACCCGCTTGTGCTGCGCGCGACGCACGCCTACCAGCAGGCGACGGACTGGCACACCCGGCGCCCCGGCGCCTAGGACCGGCGCGTGCATGCTATGCTTTCGGCGGGTCGGGCCTCACGCTCCGGCCCTTCGCCGTGGGCCTGTGGCGCAGCTGGGAGCGCGCCTCAATGGCATTGAGGAGGTCGAGGGTTCGAATCCCTCCAGGTCCACCAACTCCTTGCAAGCATTTTCGCCTCTTTTGTGGCCGGTTGGTACTGCATCGCGCTCATGCGACTGGCGATCGCCAGCGTGCCTAGTGAGCCCTTGGGTGTACCCTTTTCCCCGCAGAACGCGCGGAGAATTGAGCCATACGCTTAGTCGATGGCCAGAAGTCGCACTCCGGCAGCCCGTCCCAGCCGGCGAAACCTCTCGCGCTACGCGCAGCCATGGCTTACCTGCCGTGCGCTTAACGACCTAGACCGTACTGGTGTGTCGGTAATGTCCCTGCAGAGGGCGATCGAGCTTTGGTCTGGCGCCGACGGAGGAAGCGGAGGCGCTTGAGCCCGTGGAGCCGGCTAGCGCAGGACCTCACGCACGCGGCCAGCGAACTCCTCGCTAACGAACACTCGGTCGCCGCTGATCGCCACCGCCGTGGGCGAGACCAATCCCTCGGCCACAACCTCGATGGCCCCATCCCGCCAACGGACCAAGCGCCCCGGCCACTCGGCGGCCCGCCCGAAGCCCGCTTCGGCCAGGTGCGCCATGTCGGTGCTGAACTCGGTCACGAGCAGCGAGCCGTCGGCCTCAAACGCCAGGTCGGTGGCTGCCGTGAAGCCCTCGGCGTAGACCGACACCTCACCGGGGTCACGCGCGTCACCGTCGCCGTTGATGTCGGCCAACCGGTAGACGTACGCGGCGCCTTGCAGGAAGGGAAAGCCGGTGAGGCTTGCGACGTACAGCGCGCCGTCAGGGCCAAAGGTTAGCCCCGTGGGCACCACGTCCATGGTCGGCGGCCCTTCAGCGAGCCCCGTCTCGCGGCTGGCGAAGGTCGCGTAGTCGACGATGCTGCTGTCCGGATCGATGCGCAGGACGGCGTTGACGCCCGAATCCGAGGCGTAAAAGGCCCCTGCGGGCGCTTGGGCGAGGTCATACGGGTTCGTGAGGCGATTGGGCGACTCCAGGCCCAGTATCTCCTGTCCCGTCACGCCCTCCGGATGCTCACCTGGTCTCAGCCGGTAGAGCTCGCGAAAGCCCTTCGCCCTCGCCTCGCCGACGACGTAGTAGTACGTTTCGCCGACGCGCAGCGCCGCGGAGACCCCGGCAGGCGCGCCATCCGGGCCCAGGAGCATGGTCGGGAGGCCTTCGGCGACCACGGACGTATGCAGTGCGCCGGGGGTCCAGCGCAGCAGCCGCCCCGCCGCAACCTCGGCGATAAGCAGATCGCCCCCCTCCAGCACCGTGAGCCCGCGAGGAGAGGCGAGCCCCTCAAGCGTTACTGCCTCTGCTTCGCTGCATGCCGCTGCCATTAGCAGCAGCATGCCCAAGACGGCCCTACGCACGCAGCACGTCCTTGAATGCGAGTTCCAGGTCTGGGAAGCGGAATGCGTAGCCCGCCGCGAGAGCGGCCTTTGGCCGCATGCGCTGGCTGGACAGCGGCTCGCCCGCAAGCTCCCCCAGGGCGAGGCGGAGCGCCCAGGCAGGCACGGGCACCAGCGCGGGCCTGCCGAACACGCGACCCAGCGTGCGGGCGAAGTCGCGCTGGCGCACGATGCCGGGCGCCACGACATTTACGGGCCCGCTCAACGCCCCCATCAGCGCCAAGCGAATGATCCCGACCTTGTCGGCCACGTGTACCCACGGCCACCACTGGCGGCCCGAACCCAGTGGCCCACCCAGCCCCAAGCGGAACAGCCGCCGCAGCGGACGCAGCGTGCCGCCGTCCGGCGCGAGAACGTTGGCGGTGCGGAGTGTCACCACGCGCAGGCCGAATTCTTCCGCCCGCGACGCCTCGGCCTCCCATTCCCGTGCAACGTCAGCGAGGAACCCTTCTCCCGAGCCCAACTCCTCATCCAATTCTTGGTCTCCTCGGTCGCCGTAGTAGCCCATGGCGCTGGCGCTGACGAATACTGCGGGACGCTCTGAGGCGCTGCGCAGTGCTTCAACAACGTTGTGGGTTGATTCCAGGCGTGTCTCGCGGATTGCGCGCTTCTTCGCCACGGTCCAGCGCCCTACCACCGATTCGCCGGCCAGGTGAACGATCGCGTCGGCACCATCGAGCGCCTGCGCGGGCAGCAACTCGGCCTGCGGTGACCATGCGTGGGCCCTGGCGATGCCGGGCAGGAGTGCGCGAGCGCGGACCGGGTCTCGCGAAACGACAATCACTTCGTCGCCCCCGGACACGAGGTCGGCGGCCAGTGCGCGGCCGACGAGGCCCGTGGCGCCGGTAATCAAGACGCGCAACGCCTAGCCTCGCCCTGCGGCGTTCCGTCGCACCGGCCTGCCGAGGAGCCAGTCCTTGGTGCCGATGCGGAGCCGATGGGCGCGGAAGGGCATGAACATGGTGAGGTCAGTTGAGCACACCCTTACCCGCCCGGCAAGCGAAGGGGGTGGCTCCAAGAAGGAGGCCACCCCCAGTTCACTCAAACGTTTTCGAGTCTACTTGCTCGCGGCAAGGACCTTGTCGGCCACGCCGGCAGCAACCCAAGACTTCCATTCCTCGGTGTTGTTGACGAACCAAACGGCGGCTTCGTCGTACTCAGCACCGGAATCGGCGATGTGGCCCTCGACTGCCAGCTGGTTCCCTGCGTTGAAGTCCCAGTTCTTCAGGAACGCAACCACGTCAGGAGCACTGTCCACGAGCTCGCTGCGGACCACGATCAGTACCTCAGCGGTGGGGTAGGCGCACCCAGTGTCGGCTTCCCAGCACTCCACGCTGTAGGCCGGCTCCTCAAGTTTGACATACCCACCCAGGTCTTTAACGAGGTCGTTAGACAGAGTGGTCGGGCCCCAGTAGTAGAAGAGGATGTCCTCTTTCTTCGTGAAGGCCGCCCTGACCTCGGCGGCTAGCGCCTCGCCCGAGCCGGGGTTCACTACCATGACGCTGTCTTCAAGTCCGTACGCGAGAATCTTCTTCTCGTTTACCACTTCGCACTCCCAGCCGGGGATGCAGCCGAGGTTTCGGGCCTTGCCCTTGCTGTCAGGCGTGACGAAGAGGCTGGAGTACTCCGGCTTTTTCAGGTCGCTCACCTTCAGAAGCCCGGGGTTCGCGTCCGCGGTGTACTGCGGAATGATGAAACCAGACTGCCAGTTGTCTTCCAGGCTGTTGCCGATCGCAGTGATGGTCCCTGCGGCGATTGCCGTGTCGTAGGCGGCCTGCTGGTT
>CAUYXS010000144.1:0-3720 GCA_963577205.1 Dehalococcoidia bacterium
TATCACCACGACCCCGACGCCAGCCGCCCACGGAACGGAGAGAGAAGGAGGGTCCGAAGCTCTTCTTCCGGTCCTGCGTCGGTCCCAGTAGTCCCATGTCAGGTAGAGGAGGAGGACCGCTATCCCGATGACTGCCGACGCATGGAGTGCATACGCAACCACGCCCAACTCCATAGCCCCCATGTCGGGAACACGGGGATCTACGACGATCCGGAGCAACTCATTCGCGTTCTTGGAGTAAACGCCCACGACCACGGCACAGTTGGCCAGAACGAAGAGCACGAACCCGATGATGTCCGCGCGGGCGGCGAACGTGCCCAGGGGGACTTTCCACGAGCGCAAGGGAGCCATTAGTCGTGGTCCGCCAGCAGAGGGGCAGCGCTCACAAAATCGTCGCCGCGTCGGGGTGAGAGGCAACATCATGCTACCGAACCCGCACGGCGGCGGGAAGACCGATCCGACTCACCCGAGAGCCCGCTGGCGCTTGTGGGCCGGGTGGGCTGTCCTCTCGGCCCTGGCCATCCTTCTGGCGCGGGATTTCGACTGGCGGGAGACCGTAGCGGCCACAGCCGGGGCAGATCCCGCTTGGCTGATTCTCGCTGTCGCTGCCAACTGGATGATCCTCGTTCTCGCGACCGCCCAATGGCTGCTCTTTTTGCCCGAAGGAGCCCGTATCCCTCGCAGAACGATGTTCGGGATCGTCGCCGTTACCAGCGCGGTGTCCAACGGAGGACCACCGTTGGCTGGCCATGCTGCCGGCGCCCGCCTGCTCGCCACGCGCGGGGAGCTGGGCAACGTCGGAGGCGTCGCTGTAACCATTCTCGACCAGCTGGCGGAAGGCGTCACCAAGCTCATGGTCATTGCGGCGGCGGCACTATTCGTCCCAGGCTTCCGATACGGCCTTGCCATAGCCTTGATCGTACTCATCCCAGTGCTCGTCGCGGGGCTCACACTCCTGGCTCATCGGCGCGACAGCCTCGAACACCTCGCAGCGCAGCACACAGGACACACTGGCAGTGTCCTCCGCTTCGTAGCCGCGACCGCACACCATTTGGGTCCACTGCTTCGGCCGGGGCGCTTCGCGGCGGGAGTGCTCCTCGGGGTCGCGCAGAAAATCGTCGAAGGCCTGGCCATAGCAGCTGTCGCGTTGGCGCTTGGGATCACGCTGCCGGCCTGGGCGGTGTTGGCTGCGGTCTTAGCCGTGAGCCTTTCCACGCTGGTCGCAGTGACTCCGGCCAACCTCGGCAGTTACGAAGGGACTGCGTTTCTCGTCTTCCGCTCAGCCGGCTTGGACGCCGACAGCGCGATCGCGTTGGCCGTCATCCAGCACGCCGCCTACCTAATCCCGCTTGCGGGGACCGGTTGGCTTTGGGAGTCGGCTCGGCTGTGGCGAAAGATACGCTCGGGGCCAGTGATGGCAGACACGTCCGAAGACGATTCGGTCAGATAGGATGCCAGTAAGGGAGCCCGCCGCCTGGACCTGGTCCGACAAGGTAGTAGTGACGACGCTAGCTCTCCTCGGCCTCTCCCTCCACGTATGGTTCGCCGCGGCGGCCGACGCCCTCGACTCCGATCGCGCACTCGTGCTCCTCATGGCACGACACTTCGCGCAAGGAGAGATTACCCTCTTCTTTTGGCAGCAGAACTACATGGGGGCCCTCGAGCCCCTGCTACTGACACCCCTCGCTCTGGTCGGCTGGGCCACACCAACGGCGGCAGGCCTAGTCGGTATCGCGGTAACGGCAAGCCTTGCCGCACTGTCGGTGGCGTTGTCCCGGCGGCTTGGCGCCCCGCCTTGGATGGCCCTCCTGTTTTGGGCCATCCCGCCAGCCGTAGTCGTCCACCATCACGTTGCGCTCTACGGCGCGCGGCTCGTGGCCACGCTTCTGGCAACGAGCGCCTTCACGGTGAGCCTGCGCGCCCGTTCCGCTGGAACCGTGGTCGCTCTCGGCGCGCTCACCGGACTGGCCTACTTCGGCGACCACCTCATGTTGCCGTGGGCGGCGGCCACGATGTACGTGATGGCCCGGCGCGGCCGCCTGCTGCTGTTCGCAGTCGGAGCGCTACCCCTGGTCACGCTCGATACGATCGCCGCGATGATGACGCCGGCTTTCCACTTGGCCGGACCGAACGACCCGACAACATGGCTCGGAAACCTGCCGCTCCTGTTGGGAAACTCACTGCCGCAACTCTTCGGTATCCTTCTGAGCCGCGCTCCCGGCCCACTCTTCGAACCGGCGACAGCTTTGGTTCCAGCCGGTTGGACATGGCTCCTCTTCACGGTCCCGGGAGGGTTCGTTCTCTGTGCACTATGTCTGTCCTTGGTCCGGAATCGACGTACCTGGTTCGGAACGCACGAAGTCGACTTCGGCATCGCCGCCCAAGGTCTCGTGCTGACATGTCTCGTGGGTCTGGGACTTTTCGTCCTCGTCGGCGGCGGCGGCGACCGCTGGCCGGTTCGCTATCTGGTGCCACTGTGGCCAGCGATCTCCGTGCTCGCGGCGCTCGCGGTAGCGAGGTGGCGACCTGCCATTCGCCCGGCAGCCGCTCTCGTTGCGCTCCCAGCAGTATTCACTCTGTATGCAGACCGAAGCTGGCCACGAGGGACAGACGGCGACCCATCCCGCGCGGAAGCCCTCACCGTGGCGCGGGTGGTGGATAATTCGGGCGTCCGAGCTGTATGGGCAGACTACTGGGATGTCTACAGGATGGCGCTCCTGACGGGGGAGTCCCTGCCGTGGGTTACGCTACGCATCATCGAACGACGTCCCGATTGGGCCAGGGAAGCAAGGTCGGCCAGCCCGGTCGCCTATCTCCTGCGCCGCGGAGACGTCGAGGTGCGGGATCGCATCCGGGACGCGGAGGAACGCAGCGTGATCCGCATAATCTCCACGCAGGACGTCGGCCCCTACCAGCTGGTCGTGACTGACCGCTCAGTCGCCGACTTGGCCCTAATGAACAGTCCTCCGTCGCGGACCTGGCAAAGGACATCTGCGCTCGCAGGGGGCCTGTTGTTTGGGGGGACACTCGTGGCACTGGGACTCTTCACCAGAGGTAGTCGAACTTCACCTGGGCTAGAAAGTTCGATCGCGCGCCGGTTGTGAACGCGGTACGAGTCACGTGCTCATAGCCTAGCCGCACCGAAGTGCCGAGGCGGTGCACTTCGGCATCCCTCGCCCAATTCGCCTCCACCCGGATGCGGATCTCATCCGGTCGATCCAGGGCTCGAACCCAGCCGAACCGTCCCTCCTCGTCCATGTTTCCGTATCGGTCGCCTCCGCTGTAGCGCTCAACCGCCCCTAGAAGGGCCACGACGTGCTTCGACCCCCGCCAGTCGACACCGGCCGCCAACCCCGTTCCCAAAGGACCCATGGCATCGCCAATCATGCGCCCGTCCAAGGTGAGTCCGCTGGTGAACTGGTGGTGGGTGTGTGGGCGGACCCCAGCACGGCGCCCCTCAACCCAAAGATCGGTCCTTCCTTCCTCGCCTAGGCCGATCCAGTTGGCTCCCACTATCCACACCGCCTCGTTCACCAACGCCTCGTCCGGACTCGAGAACAACTCGTGGTCGTCGGTCGTCAGGACCTCCATGTAAAGCTGCAACCCGTCGGCGGGAAACGTCAGGCGCACATCGGCCCCGAAAACCTTGTCCGAAATCGGCTTCCCTTGCGGATAGATGAGAAACACGTCTTGGAGGCGTTCGGCGAATGTCGCGGGAGG
>CAUYXS010000145.1:0-3708 GCA_963577205.1 Dehalococcoidia bacterium
AGGAAGGTCTCCTCCTCAACGCTGTAAGACCCGATGCCATTCGGCTCATACCGCCCTTGATTATCACCGAGGCGGACGCCGACGAAGCCGTTGAAAAGATCGAGCGCGGCCTAGTGCGCATCACCGCCGACTGAGGAGTTCTACAGCGAATGGCCGACAAAAAGAAAATTGTCCTCGCCTATAGCGGCGGGCTGGACACCTCGGTGGCCATCCGCTGGCTCCAGGACCACTACGAGGCCGACATTGTTACGCTCACCATGGACCTCGGCGCCAACGCGTCACTGGACGAGGCCCGGGATCGCGCGCTAACTATCGGCGCGATACGCGCCGATATCCTTGACGTACGCGAGGAGTTCGTCCGCGACTATGTGTGGCCCGCGCTGCAAGCCGGTGCGCTCTACGAGGGTGTCTACCCGTTGGCCACAGCGCTTGGCCGCCCGCTCATCGCGAAGCACCTGGTGCGCATCGCCCAGGAAGAGGGCGCCTTCGCCATCGCTCACGGATGCACCGGCAAGGGCAATGACCAAGTGCGCTTCGATGTAAGCGCCGCCGCCCTGGCCCCCGATCTACTCGTGATCGCGCCGGCCCGCGAATGGGGCATGGGCCGCGATCAGGAGATTGCCTACGCTCGGGAGCGCGATATACCGTTGAACCTCAACAGGCGCAGCGCCTACTCAGTGGACGAGAACCTCTGGGGCCGCAGCGTCGAAGCAGGTGACCTTGAGGACCCGTGGCTAGAGCCGCCAGAGGACGCCTACGCCTGGACCGCTTCAGCGAGCGATGCCCCCGCCGAGCCACTGTACATTGAGGTTGCGTTCGTGCGGGGCGAGCCTGTCGCCATCGACGGCCGCGCGATGGACGGGCTCGCCCTCATCGAGTACCTCCACACGGCCGCAGGCGATCATGGGATTGGGCGCATCGACCACATTGAGAACCGGCTGGTCGGTATCAAGTCGCGCGAAATCTATGAGGCCCCCGCGGCGATGGTCTTGTCCGCTGCCCATCAGGCGCTGGAGGCCATGGTCTTGACCAAGGACCAGTCACGCTTCAAGGAGCGGATGTCCACCGAGTACGCCGACTTGGTCTACAACGGCCTATGGTTCTCCGCGCACCGCCTCGACCTCGACTCTTACGTTCGCAGCACCCAGCAGTTCGTCACCGGGTCCGTACGCATGCGGCTCCACCGCGGGACGGCCACGGTGGTCGGCCGCCGCAGCAACGTCTCGCTGTACCGCCACGACCTGGCCACCTACGATGAGGGCGACTCCTTCGACCACAAGTCATCGGAGGGTTTCATCAGGCTCTACGGGCTCCCGACGCGAACCCAGGCCCGCATCCAGGGCAAAGGCATCGAAGGCCAAGCGCCATAGCGGCGAAGCGATACCCGCTCATTCTGAACTCGTCGAAGTATGAGTGGCCTGCCGGCATGCGGCCGACCTGATAATCCTTGACCTTGACCGCTTGGATGAGTTCTTCGCGCGTGTTCATGATGAACGGCCGTAACACGCGACCGGCTCGCGCAACGACACCTCGCCCAGCGGTGTAGGCTATCGTGTGCGCGCTGACGACCGGCAGCCAGCGGTTTTCCCCATAATGACGCTCTGAACGGGGTCCTCCATGACAACGACCAGCGAAGCGCACATCCGCACGATCGAAGACCAGCACCTCCGAGCTTGGCATGACTTCTTGCGGACGTTCAAGGTCACCGTGGGCGCACTCGAACGTGAGATGCAAGAGGAGCGCGGACTGCCGCTCGCCTGGTACGACATCCTGCTCGCGCTCAACTTCGCACCGGAGAGGCGGCTCCGTCTCCAAGTGCTGGCCGACTCGGTCATGCTAAGCAGGAGTGGGCTCACACGGCTGGTGGACCGAATGGCCGAGGCAGGACTGGTCAATCGCGCACCGTGCCAGGAGGACCGACGCGGCACTTTCGCCGTGCTCACTGACGAAGGACGCGAAACCTTCCGTGCAGCGGCCCCAGGCCACGTGGAGCGGGTGTCCGAGCACTTCGCCAGCGTGATGGACGGCGACGACGTTCGCGACCTGCGACGTGTCCTAGGCAAGGTCCTCGACGCAGCCGGGCAGCGCCAGCGCTCCTACATCAGTGACCGCATGCGGGGCCGCCAACTCTCCAGCGTCTCTTAACATCGCCGGCCTCACCGCCAGGCTTGGCTGGGCCTAGGCTGGTACAATTTCAACGCTATGGACGAGTACACGACGCACCACTTCAGGCCGTCTTCCACCTTCACCGTCTCCGTCGGTTACGACCAGCGGCTTGCGCCGCACGACATCGACGGCTCGCTAGCCCACGCCCGCATGCTCGGTGCCCAGGGCATCATCCCGGCAAAAGACGCCGAGGCCATCGTCACGGGCCTCGAGGCCATCCGCACGGAGGTGAACGCTAAGATTTTCCCTTGGCGCGACGAACTCGAAGACGTCCACATGAACATCGAGCGGCGCCTCTTCGAGCTGATCGGCGAGCCCGCGGGCAGGCTCCATACCGCGCGCTCGCGCAATGACCAGGTGGCGACGGCTACCCGGCTGTTCGTACGGTCGGCCATTGACTATGCCATCGCCAGCACCGAGCGCGTGCAGCGCGCCCTGCTAGGCCTGGCCGAGCGGCACCAAGACGCAATCATGCCGGGCTATACTCACCTCCAGCGGGCGCAGCCGGTGCTCTTCGCACATCACCTGCTGGCTTACGTAGAGATGTTCTCCCGCGATGGCGCTCGCTACGGCGACTGCCGCGCCCGCACAAACGTGTTGCCGCTTGGCTCCGGAGCGCTAGCCGGCGTGCCCTACCCTCTCGACCGCGAGCTCGTCGCACGGGAGCTCGGCTTCGGCGCTGTCAGCGCCAACTCCATGGACGCGGTGAGCGACCGCGATTACCTGGTTGAGTTTCATGCCGCGGCCGCGACGTGCCTGATGCACTGCTCACGGCTGGCCGAGGACCTCGTCCTCTGGGCGTCGCGCGAGTTCGGCTTCATCCGCCTCGGCGACGAGTGGCTCACCGGATCAAGCATCATGCCCCAGAAGCGCAACCCTGATTTCGCCGAGCTCGCCCGGGGCAAGACAGGGCGTGTCTACGGCAATCTCATCGGCCTGCTCACCGTGCTCAAGGGCCTCCCTCTCACTTACAACACGGACATGCAAGAGGACAAGGAGAGCTTGTTCGACACCGTCGACACCGTGGGAGCGACGCTGGAAGCGCTATGCGGCATGCTCGCAACGGCGAGGGCCGATGAAGGGCGCATGGCGGCTGCGGCAAACGACCCGCTCATGCTGGCGACGGACTTGGCCGATTACCTGGTCGCGAAGGGTGTGTCGTTCCGCAGGGCCCACGAGGCCGTGAGCTCGCTGTGCGAGTTATCCAGGGAGGGTGGCATCGGCCTGCTGGACTTGCCGCTCGACGACTACCAGCGCCACCACGAAGCGTTTGCCGAGGACGTGTATCGCGTGACAGCGACGGCCAGCGTGGCTGCGCGCGACGTACCCGGCGGGACCGCCCCAGGCCGCGTAGCGAACGCGCTGGCCGAGGCTCGGCGCAGATTGGGGAACGGCTAGCATGGCAGCGCACCCCGTCAAACTGGCGGCTTCGATCCTCGCCGCCGACTTCGCGCGCCTCGGCGAAGTTGTCCGCGAGACCGAGGCCGCCGGCGCCGACTACCTACACATCGATGTGATGGACGGCAGGTTCGTGCCGAACCT
>CAUYXS010000146.1:0-3687 GCA_963577205.1 Dehalococcoidia bacterium
GGCTTCGTCATCGTCGGTGTGCTTGTAAAGGCCACGGGCATCGTCCCGGCCATCGCTTATAACCTCGCGGTGCCACTGCTGTTCGCGCTAACGCTGACGGGTGCCTTCAGCGTGGGCCACAACCTGGCCGAGGCGCTGCGCCAGCGTCGATACCGCCACGTCGCCCCATGGACGACGCTGGCCGCGGGTGCGAGCGCTGCACTGCTGGTCGGCGTGCTGGCCAACCTCGATGGGGCAGCACAGCTGCTCCAGGGTGCTGGCCGGACGCTTGAAGGCGACTCCTTCGGGACCTTCGACTTCTGGCGTTCATCACGCCTGATGCCGGGCCAGATCAGCATCAACGAGTTCCCGTTTTGGACTTTCCTGTTCGCCGACCTGCACGCGCACCTCATCGCCATCCCTTTCGCCATTCTCAGCATCGGTGCGGCGGTCAACGTCGCGCTGGGGGGGCGCTCGGCGATGCGGGCGCGCAGGTCCGCGCCCGCTATCGTACTCATGGCTTTCGTCGTCGGAGCCCTCGCCGCCATCAACACCTGGGACGTGCCAACCTACGGCCTCATCGGCCTCGCGGCCATCGGCACGATGGTCGTGACCAACCGCGATCGGCGGTGGCCCGTGATGCTGGCGAAGTGGGCCAGCTGGGCTTCGCTGTTCTGGGTTTTGCTCTACGGGCTCTGGCTGCCGTTCCACCAAAACTACGATGCGCCCTTCTCCGGCCTGCACTCCAGTCAGTGGCGAACGGTCCTGTGGCACTACCTGGGTATCCATGGCCTGCTCCTTTTCGCGGTCGGCTCATGGCTCGCTGTGGAGGTCTACCGCCGCTTCGTCGCCGCACCCCGGCTCTCATCGCGACGCCTGGTGCTGTTCATCGGTGGCGCGCTGGCAGCTCTGGCCGTCGTCGCAGCGACGCCCGCGACCCGCGACTGGCTGACAGTGCTCATGCTCACCGCCGTGGCCGGCGCTGCGATTGCGCTGGCAGCCTGGTGGATAACGAACCGCCGCCGCGCTGAGGCGCCTGTGCATCTGCTGCTGCTGACGATGGCCGGCTTGGCGGTATCCATCGGTATTGGCGTCGATTTCGTGACCGTGGACAACGACATCGACCGCATGAACACGGTATTCAAGTTCTACCTCAACGCCTGGGTGCTCTTCGGCGTCGTGGGCGGCGTGGGGCTGTGGCATCTTTGGGCCAGCGGGGCGGTCCGGCGCGGCCGGCTGGGCTGGGCGTGGGTCAGCCTGCTGGCGCTGCTGGTGTTGGCCAGCGCGGTGTATCCGATCCTTGGCACGCGAACCCGCCTGGCCGACCGTTTCAGCACGAACCTGCTCACTCTCAATGGTGCCGCGTTCCAGGCGACGGCGGCGTACAGCGACCCTGGGCCTGACGACAGGGCCTCGTCGCCGAATTCCCTGTACGCGCTGGCAGACGACGCTGAGGCGCTGGAGTTTATGCGCCAGAATATCCAGGGCTCGCCCGTGGTCCTCGAAGCGGTCTCCAGCCAGTACCGCTGGACGCCGCGCGTCGCTGTCTACACTGGGCTGCCAGTCGTCGTTGGCTGGGAGTGGCACCAGCTCCAGCAGCGCGGCAACAGCGGCAACGACCCGACGGCGGTCCGGCGCCGCTCGACCGACGTCCGCATCATGTACTCAACCGCCGATACCACAGCGCTCATGCGCATGCTCCATGAGTACAACGTGTCTTACATCTACGTTGGCCCCGTAGAGCGGCTCTACTTTCCCGAGCGGGGTATCGCCAAGTTCGAGGCCCTCGTGGGGGCTGAGCTGGAGCGCTTCTTCAGCAACGAGACCGTGTCCGTCTACCGTGTCCTCTAGCAGCGTTGCGGCTACTCAGGCCCGGTGCTAGGCTAGCAACGAGGCCACTATCAGGCAGAGCGGCTTTTCATGGTCACCGAAAACATCCGCGACATACTCCTGAGCATCTACCTCGGCCTGGGCATCGTCCTCACGCTCGTGCTCATCATCGGCCTGTACCTTCTGTTCAGGGCCCTGCTCGCGCTCATCCGCGCCGCGCGTAAGCCGCTGGAAAACCTGAGCCAGGTGACCGAAGCCGCGGTCGAGCACATCGTCAAGCCGCTGAAGGAAGGCGTCTCTTTCGCCAACGTCATGGGCGGCAGCCTGGGCTTCGTCAACGGGTTCGTCGGTAGCATCTTCAACCGCACCATCCGGCGCGGCAAGGACGACAAGCGCCGGCGTTAGGCCAGCCTGAACCGCGGGTAGGACCCAAACACTTTCAGCATCGATGCCTTGCGCTCGACGGCGGCCAATACCTCTTGTACCGCAGGGTCTTCGCGATGGCCATCGATGTCTACGAGGAAGTAGTACTTCCCTAGTCCCAGCCGTGTCGGGCGCGACTCGATCTTGCTGAGGTTGAGCTCCCGCCTCGCGAACTCCTCCATAACGCCGAAGAGCTGGCCGGGCTTGTCCTCGTCGAACGAGATGCAGATGGACGTCTTGTCGTCACCGGTGGGAGGATGGTCGGCGGCCGCGAGGACCACGAAGCGGGTGACGTTGTTCTCGACGTCCTGTATTCCCTCGTCCAGTATCTCGGCCCCGTAGAGTTCGGCCGCTCGCCGTGGGGCGATGGCCGCGACACCGGTGGCTGCCATAGCCTGCTCAACAGCGGCGGCGGTGCTGAGGGACGCTGCGGCGGTCGCCTCGGGGTAATGCTTCGCCAGGTACTCCCGGCACTGGGCGAGGGCCTGGGGGTGTGAGCAGACGCGCGTAATGTCCGCCGAGGATGTCCCCGGCTTCGTCATCAGGGTGTGGACGATGGGGATCGCGAGCTCGTGGCACACCTTGAGTCCTTCCCCGTGGATGAGCACGTCGAGCGTGTCGGTAACCGCCCCCTGGAGGCTGTTCTCGATGGGGACGACCGCTCGGTGCGCGGCTCCAATCCGCGCGGCCTCGGCGGAGGCGCCGATGGTCGAGCAGGGGACGAGCGTGGCTTGCGGGGCATACCGGCTCGCGGCCTCCTCTGTGAACGTGCCGGCGGGTCCAAGGTAGGCGACCCACAGATTTTCGCCTCTGTTGTCAGCGAATGGCACGAGGCGTCCTCCATGCGTGCGGCGGGGGGGCCAGGCCAGGCCAGGCCCCGGATATTGGCGAACTCAGACTAAGAGATGCCCTGCGGCTTTACTCGCTCGAGGGTTGACTCACGGCCGGCGACGACCATCACGTCTCCCTCTTGGATCGACTCAAACTTGGACGGCGCGAGGATCGGCTGGCGCCCACGGCGAATGGCGACGACGGACGCGCTTCCGTCGTCGTGCGCGCCAGCGAACCCGCAGTCCTCCAGCGTCTTGCCCACCATCTCAGGCGTGGCGTTGATTTTGCTGAAGCCGAAGTCGCTAGTCAGTTCCATGTACTCCAGCGTCTGATGTTGGAACAGGCTATGCGCTGTACGAACACCAGTTTCCTGCTCGGGATAGACCACACGATCTGCGCCGACAGCGTGTAGCGTGCGCCCGTGCAGTTCATTGGTAGCACGAGCGACGACCTCAGGCACGTTGAATTGCTGCTTCAGCAGCACCGTCGCCAACACGGACGATTGGATGTCCGTGCCGATGGCGACGACCGCTGTGTCGAAGTGCTCGATGCCCAGCTCGTCCAGCAGCTCGGCGGACGTCGCATCCCCAGACACTGCGTACGTCACCTGGCCCATCATCTGCT
>CAUYXS010000147.1:0-3685 GCA_963577205.1 Dehalococcoidia bacterium
CTTCGAGCGTGACGCGTCCACGTTCGACGATCACGTGAATGGGTGGGTTGGTGCCGCGCGCATACTGCGACAGCGCCGGGTGCGCGTACAGGGCGCGCGCCATGCTCAGACGGAGGTCGTCGTCAAATCGCGAGACGGGTAGGACGCCGATTCGATTGCGGACGGCCGTCACCCCAGTGACTCGCGAGACTCGTTCCGCGATGGCGTCGGCCTTGTACGGCAGGGTGACCCGACCGGTCAGCGTGACGACGCCCTCGTCCAGCGTGGCGTGGACCGAATCGAAGATTGTGAAGTAGAGATAGTGAGTGACTTGCTTCTCCACATCGCGGAACACCTGCAGGTTGGGCCGTTCGGCGGCGAACACCTGGCTCGCACCCACGACCAGCAGCATCGTCAGCAACGTCTTCTTCATAGCGCCTCCTTTGGCTGGCATCTGTAGTCCTGTTACTCAAGTGTCATGCCAGGCCACTGCACCCAGAATTCCCGGCGCAGTGCGGAAAACGGCCGCCGCGTGTCCTAGGAAGAGGACGGCTGCTGTGCTAGATGAGGAGCGAGGTGGCGATGCCGAGGCCCACGAGGACGACCTGCCGGAAGGAGGCTGCGTCGGGTCGGGCGCGGTGCAGGCCGGGAATGAGATCGGCCATCGCGACGTAGAGGAAGCTCGAGGCTGCGAGCACAAGGGCGTACCCGAGAAACCCGGGCACCACGCCTAGCGCAAGCACTGCCGAGACAGCGCCGACGGCACCGGCCAGTCCGGAGAGCGCGTTGTACAGCAGGGCTCGCCGGCGCGAGTAGCCGGCGTGCAAGAGGATGGCGAAGTCACCGACCTCCTGAGGAATCTCGTGTGCGGCAACCGCGATGGCGGTGCTCACACCCAGTGGAATCGACGTCATGACGGCGGCGGCAATCATTGCCCCGTCAACGAAGTTGTGTACGGCGTCGCCGATGAGCACCAGCGGTGCGGCGTTCTCGTGGACCTCGCAGTCGTGGGTATGGCAGTGCCGCCAGAGCACCAGCTTCTCGAGGACGAAGAAGAGCAGGATGCCGCCAAGCAGCGTCGAGAAGACGTGCATGGCCGGCAGCGACTCGATCGCGGTTGGCAGCATTGCGAGCAGCGCCACGCCCAGCATTGTTCCCACCGCGTAGCTGATCAGCCACGGTACCAACCTGGCGCGGATCGCGTCGCTGAAGAGAAGTAGGCTGGCGGCGACGAGCAGGCCGCCGAGGCCACCGACGAGACTCAGGCCGAGCGAGACGGCCAGCGTGGACATGAGACGCGATGATATCGCACGGGCGCGGAGCGGCCCCCGGCCGTCAGACTGGCTCGGTGGGTTCTGCCGGTTCGGCGGGCTCTGCCGGCGGGGGTTTCAGGCCTTCTACGAACCGGAAGCCTTCTCGGTCCGCGAGCAGGCGGACCGGCTTGAATCCTTCGGCCCTGAGCGCGCCGATCGTTTCGCCGGTGGCGGCGTAGTGGCTGTCCACGCGGTAGGCGTGGAACAAACCTCCAAGTCCGCCTCGTGGCTCAGTTTCGATCACGATGGCGCGCCCACCCGTTCTCAGCACGCGGTGAGCCTCTTCGAGACATCGCACCCGCGTGTACGGAGCCATGCCCGCAATGAGACCGTTCATCGAGTGCATCACAATCACGTCGAACGAATCGTCATCGAAGGGCATCGATCGCAACGTGCCAACCACGCGCACATCGACAAGCGCCCCGACTTTGGCCGCAGCCTCCCGAATTTTTTTCGCGTCGTCCTCGTTGTTCACCACATGCGCCGCCGTACCGTTCAGTCCGACCTTCGCCGCCAGCTTGGCCGTGAGCGATGCGGTGTCGGCGCCGATCTGAAGCAGGCGCTCGCCCGCGCGCAGTCCGATCATGGTCAGGGGGAGCGGCTCAAGCTGTGGTTTTCGAAAAAACATGCAATTTCCCACATGATATAGTCATCCGGCTGTGAATCCACCATTGACGATCGCCCCGGCCGAGGGACGCCTTGGCGTGCTGCTCGTGGGCCTTGGAGCCGTGAGTACCACGACCATTGCGGGCACGATGGCAATCCGGAAAGGGATTGCCCCGCCCATAGGTTCGCTCACCCAGATGGGTGCCATCCGGTTGGGCAAGCGCACGGAGGGGCGCTCGCCGCGAATCAAGGACGTCGTGCCGCTCGCGGGCCTCGACGATCTCGTTTTCGGCGGTTGGGACATCTTCGAAGAGGATTGTTACGCTGCCGCGCGTACCGCTGGCGTGCTGGAGACGACGCTCCTCACTGCCGTTCGCGCGGAACTCGAGGCCATCCGGCCCATGCCGGCCGTGTTCGACCAGCGCTACGTGAAGCGACTGGCGGGCCCGAACGTCAAGAAGGGCAAGAACAAACGAGACCTCGCTGAGCAACTGATTGCCGACATTCGAACCTTCAAGAAGACCAATGGGTGCAGCCGGCTCGTGATGGTCTGGTGCGGGAGCACCGAGGTTTTCATGAAGGAGGCGCCCGTCCACGCCACCATCGAATCCTTCGAGGCAGCACTCGAAGCCAATGACGACGCCATCCCTTCCAGCATGGTCTACGCGTACGCCGCGCTTCGGGAGGGCATCCCGTACGCGAACGCTGCACCGAACCTGACTACCGACATCCCAGCGATGCTCGAACTGGCCGCTCGGACGGGGTCGCCTCTGTGCGGCAAGGACCTCAAGACCGGACAGACGCTCATCAAGACCATCATTGCTCCCGGTCTCAAGGCCAGGCTCCTGGGTGTGCAGGGCTGGTATTCGACCAACATCCTCGGCAACCGCGACGGTGAGGTGCTCGACGATCCTGAGTCGTTCAAGACGAAGGAAGAGAGCAAGAAGTCGGTGCTCGACTACATCTTGCAGCCCGACGTTTACCCCGAACTCTACAAAGACCTGTGTCACGTCGTCCGCATCAACTACTACCCACCGCGCGGCGACAACAAGGAGGGTTGGGACAATATCGATCTCGTCGGGTGGCTCGGGTACCCGATGCAGCTCAAGATCAATTTTCTGTGTCGGGACAGTATTCTGGCCGCACCGATTGTTCTCGACTCCGTGCTGCTCCTCGATCTGGCCAAGCGCGCTGGCATGTCGGGTATCCAGGAGTGGCTGTCGTTCTACTACAAGAGCCCGCTGCACGCGCCATCCGTGTACCCTGAGCACGACCTCTTCATACAGCTGATGAAGTTGAAGAACACCCTCCGGTACATGATCGGCGAGGAACTCATCACCCATTTGGGCCGCGAATACTACGACTAGCAGTCCACGGGCTGCGCGGCGGTTAGCCCCTGGAGCGGACTCAGCTCACGCCGTATCGGGATCGACCTCGACGCCCTGCGGCCCCCGCCGCCGCAGGCGTTCTAGGTCGTCTGGGTCCGGCGCACCCTTCATGTCGATGCGCTCAACCCGGTTCCGGCCAGCCACCTTGGCGCGCGTTAGCGCCAGTTGGGCCTGGGCCAGTATCTCCGCGGCTGTGGCCTCGGCGTCCACCAGTTCAGCGATCAGCACCGCCACGCTCATAGTGACCGGAACGATGCGGTTCGACCGATGGTCGTGCAGCACGAGCCTTTCTTCGACCAGCAGCGGAAGCTCTCGCCGGCAGCCGGCCGCCTTGTCATGGTGCCGATGAATACCCGCAACTGGAGCGCCCACGTGCCGACCAATGCTCCACCCGCCGTC
>CAUYXS010000148.1:0-3657 GCA_963577205.1 Dehalococcoidia bacterium
TCCGATCCGGTCCTTAGCTTGGAGGAAAATCCAAAAGCTAACGTTCGAATCACCGAAGGCATCGAACCCGAACCATGGCGTCATTGCCTTCACCGCCTCGTCGTTGTCGGCGATGACCTGCCGGCTTACTTCGAGGCTCACTTCCTCGACCCGCGCCAGATCGCTCGAATAGCTCACACCTCCACTAACCACCACGTTGATGGCAGGATCGGGACCCTGGTAGTTCGTGATGGTGCTGTCCGCCATCACCCCGTTCGGAATGATGACGAGCGTGTTCCACCATGTGCGTATCTTCGTGGTCCGCCACCCAACATCGATGACGTAGCCCGCGGGGCCGCTGTTCAACTCGATGTAGTCTCCCGGACGAATCGCGCCATCCGACATGACGTAGGTGCCAGCGAAGAAGTTGGTCAGCGTCGGCTGGAGCGCCAGCGCCACCGCCAGACCACTGATGCCGAGACCCCCGAGGATCGGGCTGATCGACTGGCCCAGAGCATCGACCACCAACAGCGCGGCGATGCCATAAATGAGCACCCGCAGCACCCGGCGCACCAGGCGAAGCGCCTGGTCATCGAAGTTCGTGCGCGTCCGCGGGGCGATGGTGTCGATATACCACGTGATCGTGACCCGGCTCGTCGATGAGATCGCGCGGGCGACGAGCAGGATGACGATGACGTTCCACGTCTTCGTGACGTCGTCCTGCCAGCCGCTGAGGTCGGGCACTGCACGGAGTGCGATCAGGGCACCGAGGAAGACAATGAACGCTATGGCCGGGGCCCGCAGCGAGTACACCACTAGAGCACCGATACCGCCGGGCGTGCGCGACCGCAACCGGTTCGCGGTGAACCGCATGGCGATGAAGGCGACAAGGCCGATTAGGACAGCTATCAAAAAGACGCCGAAGGAGATGGCCAACTGGTAGTAGTTGCTGTCCCTGAAGTTTTCCCACCACATAACGATTGCTCTCATCCCTCCGCAGTATCGTTACTATAGCGGCGGCACCTTGGAAGGTCACCGCTGATGGATCGCCGAATCGCCCGAGCTAGGCTGGTCACCATCACGCAGGGCACCGCTCTCCGCAGGGGGTCAACGTCCCCCACAAAGCTCTCCATGGACGCCACTGACTACTTCCACCGACAGGTCATGGTGACGTACATGAACGAGCCTGGCACCGTAGATAATAGAGACATCATTGGCGTGGACAACCTCGCTTGCGCCTCCGACTACCCGCACAACGCATCCACATGGCCCAATTCACAGAGGATCGTGGAGCGAGACTTCGAAGGTATTCACGATGACGTTCGCCGCAAAATGACCCGAGACAACACCCTGCGCGCCTTTGGGTTGGCAGGCGTGTTCGCCTGAGGCTCGGCGCCCATTTCTCGCACCCACCACAGGGTGAAAAGCCGTGACCAGCACGGCTATTGATAACATAGTCATCAGATTCAAAATCTGAAGGAGAGGCAAATGGTGCAGCAACAGAGTGGACAGAACGCAGGCTTGGCCAGCCGTGGACTTACAGACGAGGAGATCATCGACATCCCCGGACTTCACAGCCGGTGGGTGCGGCTGGCCAACGGCTCGAAGGCCCACTACATGACCGCGGGTGAGTCTGGGCCAGCGGTCGTTCTCCTTCATGGCGGCATCGTGGGGTCATCCGGGACGGCCGGGTGGCGTTTCATGGCTCCCTTTCTCGGCGCCAACGGCTTCCGCGTCTATTGCCCCGACCAGCCTGGGTTCGGTCTGTCCGACACCACCCCACTCGGCCAGGAATACGTGCGGATGGGGAGCATCGGGAACAGCAGGTTCATCAACGACTTCGCGGATGCCCTGTGCCTTGACCAGTTCCACCTCGGTGGCAACTCCATGGGCATGATCAACACCGTTCACTACACGCTTGCGTACCCGGAACGGGTCAAGAGCATGCTCTTGATCGCCGGGTTCTTCGGTGACCTCATCGACCGAGCCGAGAGCGTGCAACCGAAGGATGGGCGGTGGACTCCCAACCCTGACTACACGAACGTCCCTTTCGATGGGACTGAGCAAAGCATGATCGATCTGATGATGGGCATCATTTACAGGTCTAGCGCCGTATGGCCTTCCCTGGCGACCATGCGAACCAAAGCGGCCCTGCGGCAGGCGGAGAGCACGAAACTGCGCATCGAGGCCACCGCGCGCCTCGCGAAGGACCCAAACCTCGACCAGTTCGCCAGTGCCAAGGGCCGGTTCACCCGGCTCACGATCCCCGGCATTTACCTTTACGGAATGCAGGACGTGCTCTTGCCAGTCGAGATCGGGTTCAAGCAAGAGGAGCTGGGGTTCGACAACATCCAGTTCTTCTACCCGGACGAGTGTGGCCACCAGGGCCAGACCGACCAGCCTGATATGTTCAATCAGGCCGCCCTCGAGTTCTTCAAGGACGGTAAGGTGAGATGGGAGACAGCAGAGTGGGCAGGTGTTTCACGGCGCATACCGATCAAGCCCAGCCTGGTCCAGGCGCCCGCATCCGGTTTTCCGAAGCCCGACCCCAGCTTCAACGAACAATTCACTCGGGAGGCCAAGGCGAAAAGCGGTGCTACCGCTGGCTAGCGACTGGGACAGTCTTCGAATAGCCGACAAGAGGCCCTGCCCGGATGGGTGGGGTCTCTTGTCGGCTATTCGACCCCCACCACAGCGTCACCTCGGCTCGCCGCCTAGTCTGCCAGAGCCAGCCCTAAGGTTAGGCGAAGGGCCGCCCGGGGATTGACGTCGGACGAACCGAAAGCCAGGCCAACAGCCGCCGCCATGCCCACGACAGCGAACGGCCAGGCCGGGAGGGTTGACGCCTGCGCCTCGCCGGCGCCTAGTCGTCGGAACCGACAGTCCGGCGCTGTTTGGCCTGCGAGCGCCGGTGCTTGGTCTGCAGGCGCCGCTCGATCAGCGCGCGGCCTGGAGTCGTCGGTTTGCGCGGCCGCGGCGCGCCGGCCGACCGTCTGATGAGATCAACCAGGCGCTCGATTGCATCCTCACGGTTGCGCTCCTGACTCCGAAAGCGCTGCGCGCGGATCGCCAGAATACCGTCAGCGTGCATGCGTCGGCCAGCCATTTTCCGCAGCCTGGCCCGCACACCGTCAGAGAGACCAGGCGAGTGCGCCGCATCAAAGCGCAGCAGCGCAGCCGTGGCCACGCGGTTCACGTTCTGCCCGCCAGGGCCCTGCGACGTGACGAAATGGAACTCAAGTTCCGATTCGTCGATCCCGATGGCTGGTGTCACCCGAATCATTGTCCCAGCGTAGCGCGCAGGAGTGCAGAGTAAAATAGAACAGCACCAGATCTCTCGAGCGCTGCGTCCTCCCTTTCTGTGGTTCTGGCGTGCTCGCACGTTGGAATTCGAATCAGGGGAGACATTCCTGACCGACGTCCAGGTCGCATTCATCAGGTCAGTCTGGCGCAAGACCGATCCTTCGCTTCGTGCGCTGTTCGCTGACGAGATCCGCGAGCAGAAGGCCAAGCTACTGGCCGTGATCGGGAGCTCCGTTACGCTGCGGAGCAAGCCGGAACCGGCGTGCCTGCGCTGATCTGGACGCTGGAGCAAAACCCCGGCGAGGACCACTGGACCGATGCGACCAGGGCGGCGTGGCTGGAGACCTACAGTCTCTTGTCGCAGGCCATTATGCA
>CAUYXS010000149.1:0-3614 GCA_963577205.1 Dehalococcoidia bacterium
GGGGACGGTGTCGGGCACGAGGGCCAACGAATGGTAGCGGATCGCTTCGAACGGGCTTGGGAGCCCGGCGTAGACGCCCCGGCCGTCGTGCGAGATATGGCTGGTCTTGCCGTGGACGATTTCGCCGGCACCCGCGACCATGGCGCCGTACGCGACGCCGATGCACTGGTGGCCGAGGCAGACGCCAAGGATTGGGGTCTGCTTGCCGAAGCGCTGGATTACCGCCGTGCTAATGCCAGCCTCGGCCGGGGTGCATGGCCCCGGCGAGATGACGATGCGCGCTGGTGCCATGCACTCGATGTCATCGAGCGCGAGCGCGTCGTTGCGGATCGTTGTCACCTCCGCACCCAGCTCGCACAGGTACTGGTAGAGGTTGTAGGTGAACGAGTCGTAATTGTCGATGAGCAGGATCATGGTGCGTATCGGCATTCTACTCGCGCTCTGAGGCTACTCGCGGCCTTCGGCCGCGGCGATGGCCCGCAGCGCGGCGGCCGCCTTCTGCAGCGACTCAGCGTGTTCGAAGAGCGGATCGCTGTCGTAAACCACGCCGCCCCCGGCCTGGATGTAGGCGACGCCGTCCTTCACCACCATCGTGCGAATCGCAATCGCCGTGTCCATGTTGCCGTCGAACGAGAAGTACCCAACGGCTCCCGCATAAGGGCCGCGGCGCTCGCCCTCCAACTCCGTGATGATCTCCAGGGCTCGTACCTTGGGCGCCCCCGATACGGTGCCCGCCGGGAAGCAGGAGCGCAGCGCGTCGTAGGGCGTCTTGTCGTCCGCGAGTTTGCCTGTGACATGGGACACCAAGTGCATGACGTGGGAATAGCGTTCCACATCCAGCATCTGTGTCACTTCCACCGTCCCCGGCCGCGCCACGCGGCCGATGTCGTTGCGGCCGAGATCAAGGAGCATGATGTGCTCGGCGCGCTCCTTCTCGTCTTGGCGGAGGTCGTCTTCGAGCGCCTGGTCCTCCGTCGCGTCGGCGCCCCGGCGGCGGGTGCCGGCGATGGGGTGAGTGTCGACCTGCCCCTCTTCGACGCGGACGAGCATCTCCGGCGAGGCGCCGACGATGGCGAAGTCCTCCATCGCCAGGAAGTACATGTAGGGCGACGGGTTTACGGCCCTGAGCGCACGATAGAGCTCGAAGGGCGTCGCGCTGGTGGGCCGGGCGATGCGTTGCGACGGCACGACCTGAATGACGTCGCCCGCGATGATGTAGTCCCGCGCGCGCTCGACCATCCAGTAGTAATCCTCGGGCGTCTTGTTCGATTGGCTCTGCGCGTCCCCCTGCGTCGGCCGCCCTTGGCGCGGGGGAGGCGTGAGGGGTTGGCGAAGGCGCTCCACCAGCTCATCGATCCGCTCGATAGCGGCGGCGTAGGCGGCGTTCACGTCCCCTGCTTCTCCGATGCGGGCGTGACTCACGACCTGGATATGGTGCTTCACATGGTCGAACACCAGCAGTGTGTCGGTGAAGAGAAAGACAGATTCCGGCACACCGACGGGGTCGGCGGAGGCCTGTGGCACCCGCGGCTCGAAGTAATGAATGCACTCGAAGGCGAGGTAGCCGACGGCGCCGCCGATGAAGCGAGGTAGGCCTGGGACGGCGACAGGCCTGAAGCGGCCAAGCTCGGCTTCGACCATCGCCAAGGGGTCGCTGGCGCCGTCAGGCTGGTCGGGCCCGGTGCGCAACACGCGGTAGGGCTCGGTGCCAATGAAGCTGTAACGTGCCAGTCGCTCGCCGCCCTCCACGGACTCGAGGAGGAAAGAGTACGGCCCGCGGGCTACTTTCAGATAGGCGGACACGGGCGTTTCGAGGTCGGCCTCCACCTCCCGGTAGACCGGTACGAGGTTGCCGGCCTTGGCCAGCTCGCGAAACTCCTCAATTGCCGGACGGTACGTCGCCATCGCTCTCCTTGCGGCGCGCAAAAAGCCCCGTCGCTAAAGGGACGGGGCTTCTGTGTTGCCACCCTTGTTCCCCGACGTATCAGGGCACTCTGCCAGCGCCTCCCGGTCAGCCGGAAGCGGCGGCCCGTTTGTATCGGGATGGTCCCGTCGGCCCCTACTCCCATGGTTTGGGGACCGCGGCCCGGAGGTCTATTCGGTCGCTGCGCAGGCGCCGGTTCTCAGCTACCCCGACTCGCTGAAGCCACGCCTCGCGGCCTACTACTCCCCATCGCCGCCTGCTATCGCCATCATGACGATTGTTGTCGCGTGGGGACGTGGGTGTCAAGCAGATTAGATCGCCATGCCGTCGCTAGCGGCTCTGGACGCTCTCAGCAAATAGGCAAATGCATGAGTGGGGCCGGCAGCTCTTGAGATGATCCTGCTGCTTGCGGAGAGGGGACAGCGTGAGCGCGCCTGATTAGAGAGCAACTCGCCGAATTAGTGCGCGCTGGGCCAGAGAGAGTGAGCCACCGCACCTTGAGGATGGACAGTCCGCTGTATGTCCTCTACGCCGTGCGAGCCGGGAGCACTGAAAAGAACCTACATAAGGAATTGATTGACGCCCTAGAGGAAGCAGGGGCCTAGGTTGATTACCAGCGGTTGGTGTGCAGGATGTCGCCGAGCGGTTTGCGCGGGCTGCCGCCGCCGATCGTCGTGGCGTCTGGCGGGTATCCGAACGCCACGACGTAGACCGTGCGCATGCCTTCTGGCAGGCCGAGGACCAGAGACGAGCACTCGGTGTCGTGCGTGACGACAGGACATGAACTGACGCTCTCCGCCCATGCCGCGACCATCATGTTCTGCGCGGCGCGGCCGGCATCGAACAGCGTGTGGTCCTTGGGCATGGCGATGGCCACCACGAACGGCGCAGCGGGCACGTGCTTCATGTAGCCTCCACATGCCGAGAGCGCCGTGCGTTGGTCGGGCGTCTCGATGACGATGAAGTGGTAGGGCTGCTTGTTGGTCGACGAGCCGGCCATGCGTCCTGCCTGGAGGATTCGTTGCTGGAGGGGGCTAGGAAGGGGAGTGTCGAGGTATGCGCGGGTGTCGCGCTTCGTGCGGATGACGGTGTAGGCGTCCAACGTTTGCCTCCGGGCGGTGTGAGCGCATGGTAGCGGACGATGACGGATCGTTGCACGGGATCATGCAGCAGGCGGGAGAGCTTACGCGAACGCCTGTCGGATGCGACACAACGAGTCCTCAGGTGAGAGTTCGCGGAGGTTGTTCTCGTTCACTCGCCCTGCTGCGCTGCTAAGTTGGATGGGCGCTCGGCGCTAGGGGAGAGCAGGCCCGGGTTCCGGCACCGGAGACTCCCTGAAGCCGACGAGCTTCGCGGTGACCAGCAGCCGGTGGTCGTAGGTGCCGCGAGGCTGGCAAGTGACTAACGTGAGGCGCGAGTCTCCGGCCTGGTACAGGCGCAGGTCGTTCTGGTAGAGCACGTCCGTCTCGGTAACCTGATAGAGGTACTGCGCGTCGCCGCTCTGGGCGATGACGTAGATGTCCTCACCGTTGCGCAGCAGTTCAGGCACGCGCGGCAGCCGGGAGAAAACGTTCCCCTCCTGCTGGAGGGGACTCTCTAGGTGCCCGAAGTACCAGCCGTTGCCGTGGGAGCCGGGGTTGGGGGTGCCGGGGATATGGCCGATGGTCAACCTCGGCGTCGCGTAGGATGC
>CAUYXS010000150.1:0-3608 GCA_963577205.1 Dehalococcoidia bacterium
CCCTCAGCGTCCTCGTTGTCGCCGGCGACAACTGGCGGGAATTACCCGTTGGCGGCAGAGACTGGCCCTCAATCTACGCCCCGGCCATTCCGGCGGCCCGATAGTGAAGATAGAGGAGTGCATGGTCGAGGCGAACACGATGATGGCGAGCCTAGGTATCGGCATGGCCGTACCTGCGCACACGGACGTGGCGTTCCTTCTCGTCGCGACTGGCTCTCGTAGTCGACGATCCGCATCCTCAAAGGAAAGGGTTGCCGGTGTGCGTAGGCGCTCGGCGTCTCGTTCGTCCTGACCTTCGCGGAAGCGAAACCCGACGAAAATAGACTATGTGGGCGCGGCCTTTGTCGGTGAAGCCTGCATCCCTAGCGCTCCTTTCGCGCCCTCCGCTCAACCGACTCCGCTGCATCATGGCCACCCGCGTTTGTCCGCCCCCGAGGCTCATGCTATAGTCGGCGTCGGCCATTTTCGACGTGTGCTGCACTGCAACAGATAGAGGGATTGATGGCTGATCACGACGTACTGGTCGTCGGCGCTGGCCTGGCTGGCATGCGCGCCGCGATCGCAGCCCACCGCGTCGGCGCCAACGTGGCGCTGATGAGCAAAGTTCACCCCGTCCGCAGTCACTCGAACGCCGCACAGGGCGGCATCAACGCTGCGCTCCGCGGCGCTGAAGACTCGGTCGACTCCCACGTTTACGACACGGTCAAGGGCAGCGACTTCCTGGGTGACCAGGACGCCATTGAGTTCATGTGCAACGAGGCGCCGGGCGAAATCATCAACCTCGAGCACATGGGCGTCGTATTCAATCGTGACGATGAAGGGCGACTGGGCACGCGTGCTTTCGGCGGCGCCAGCTACGCCCGCACCTTCTTTGTGGCCGACATCACGGGCCAGGCGATCCTGCACGTCATGTACGAACAGATCATCAAGTCCGGGGTCCGCTCGTACGAGGAGTGGTTCGTCACCGACCTGATCATCGAGGACAATGTCTGCAAGGGCGTCGTGGCGATGGATCTGTTGACCGGCCGGGTGCAGACCATTACGGCCAAGGCGGTGATCCTGGCGACAGGCGGTATCGGCCGGGCCTTCGAGCCCAGTACTAACGCTCTCATCTGCACCGGCGACGGCATCGCGCTTGCCTACCGCGCCGGTGCGACGCTGCTGGACATGGAGATGGTGCAGTACCACCCCACGACGCTGATGGGCAATGGGGTGCTGCTGACAGAGGCCGCCCGTGGTGAAGGAGCGTACCTCCTCAATTCCAAGGGTGAGCGCTTCATGGATGGCTACGCGCCGAAGATGCGCGAGCTCGCCTCACGCGACGTCGTGTCCCGGGCCGAGGCCACGGAAATCGAACAAGGCCGCGGGATCAACGGCTGCGTGCTCCTTGACCTGCGCCACCTTGGCCGCGACCTCATCATGACCAAGCTCAGTTACATTCACGAGGTCGCTCAAGACTTTGCCAACGTCGATATCGTCACTGACCCAGTGCCCATCCGTCCAGGCCAGCACTACATCATGGGCGGCATTAAGACTGACGTGGACGGCCGAACCTGGGATGACTCTGGCCAGGCACGCTGGAGCGGCGTCAAAGGCCTGTTCGCGGCCGGAGAGGCAGCCTGCGTCAGTGTCCATGGCGGCAACCGGCTGGGTGCCAACTCACTGCTTGAGACAGTAGTGTTCGGCAAGCGCACTGGCGAGGTTGCCTTCGAGTTCGCCAAGTCGCAGCCGGACGACGTGTCCGCCGCTGCGCACCTGGCCGACGCCGAGCGGCACCTCAAGGCAATTCTCGATCGGCCGGACTCGACCGGCGACTTCACCGCCAAGGTTCGCCTCGAGATGGGCGAGATCATGAACGAGCACTTGGCCGTCTTCCGCAACGAAGAGGGCATGGCTGCGGCCCAAACCAAGATCCGTGAGTTGCAGGAGCGGTACGCGAAGCTTCCGGTCCCTCACAAGGGCCGTGTTTTCAATACTGACCTGATCTTCCACTTGGAACTGGGTTACATGCTGGACGGCGCGGAGGCGATCTGTGCCGCCGGCCTGACCCGCAAAGAGAGCCGAGGCGCGCACTTCCGGCGAGATATGCCGGAGCGAAACGATGCCGAGTGGCTGGTCCACACGACAGCCGTGCTCAAGGACGGCACCCCGGAGATTGGCACCCTGCCAGTCACCATCACGAACTGGACGCCGGTGGCACGGGTCTACTAGAGCCTCCCTCTTCTGACAAGCTCAGGATGAACGGGAGGAACGACAGGCCAAGAGACGGCGGAAAAGAAGAAGGCATAGGCAGATGCAGGCAACGCTCAGAGTCCAGCGCTTCGACCCCGAGAGCCCCGAAACCTCGTCCTCCATGCAGGAGTACCAGATCGAGGCGGAGGACCACTTCACGGTCCTCGACTGCCTCATTAAGGTGCGTGAGGAGGTCGACCCAAGCCTGGCGCTGCGCTGTTCCTGCCGCGCCTCCATCTGCGGCTCGTGCGCGATGAAGGTCAACGGTCACGCCCACCTCGCTTGCAAGACCAAGATGACGGCGGTCGCGCCTCAGGGCGAGCCAGTGACTATCGAGCCGATGGGAAACCAGAAGGTGGTCAAGGACTTGGTCACCGACTCGACGCTGTTCTGGGATAAAATTCGCCAGGTTGACCCTTTCTTGCAGCCTCGCGGGCCGGAGCCAGAGGAGGAGTACATCGCACCGAACGCAGCGATGCTCAACCTCATCACGCCCATGGGCTGCATCATGTGCGGCGCCTGCGTCTCCGACTGCACCGTGCTTGAGGTCGACAAGAACTTCTTGGGCCCGGCGGCGCTGGCTAAGGCATACCGCTTCGTGGCCGACCCGAGGGACAACGCGGACAATCAGCGCCTGACTATGCTCAATGAATATGGCGGTGCATGGGACTGCACTAGGTGCTACGAGTGCGTGCAGGCCTGCCCGAAGGGCGTTGCTCCCATGGAGCGCATCATGGAGTTGCGCGACGCGATCCAGACGGCCGGCATGCCGAGCACTATCGGGTCACGTCACGTTGACTCATTCGCGCGCTCCGTCGCGCGAGCCGGCTGGCTCGACGAGACGATGCTGGCGGTGGAGTCATGGGGTAAGCTGAACCTGCCTAAGCTCATCTCCAACGCACCGGTCGGTATACGCGCGTTGATTCGCGGCAAGTTCCCCAAGCCGGGGCCGTTGCACCACAAGCGTCCCGGCGCCGAGAACGTCGGCCGTATATTCAAGCGTCACGAAGCTGCCCGCTCCGGCGTGGCCGCGGCGGCGCGGGAGCAACACTAATGTCAAAGTATGCCTTTTATCCCGGGTGCGTCTCCCGCGGCGGGACGCCCGAACTGTACACCTCGACCATTGCGGTCGCCGACCGGCTGGGCATTGAACTCGAAGAGATCATCGGCGCGGCCTGCACGGGCGCGGGCGTGCTGCAAGAGAAGGGCCTTAAGCTCGGCGACACACTGAATGCCCGCACCTTTGCCATGGCCGAGCGCATGGGGTTGACGACGATCCTCACCATCTGCTCCACCTGTCAGGGCGTGATGAGCCAGGCCAACCATCGGCTAGTGAATGATCCTGACTACCTGGCAGAGGTCAATGAGGAGCTCAA
>CAUYXS010000151.1:0-3597 GCA_963577205.1 Dehalococcoidia bacterium
CGATGCAGGGCGGCGGCCTCGGCCGTGATGACGATGGAGAAAAACTCACCCCAGGCGAGTTCCGGTATCGAGACCTGCTCCACCGACGCGCCTAGTTCCGCTAGTTTGGCCACCGCCACATCGAACGCGGCCTTCACCTCTGGGTCCACCAGCTGAGTGATGTAGTCCTCCGGCACGCCGATGCGCAGCCCAACGACCCCGCCCTCGATGCCGCGCGTGTAATCGGTGGGCGCCCGGCGCACCGATCCCGCATCCGCCGGGTCGTGGCCGACGAGCACGTTCATCGCCAGGGCCACGTCCAGCGCGTCGTGAGCCATTGGCCCAGCGGTGTCCAAAGTCCAACTCAGTGGTGTGACGCCTGCACGGCTGACCAGACCGAAGGTGGGCTTGAGGCCCGTGATTCCGCAGAAGGAGGACGGGATGCGGATTGACCCGCCAGTGTCGGAGCCTAGGGCCAGCGGCACCATGCCCGCCGCCACTGCAGCGCCAGACCCGCTGGACGAGCCACCGGTGTAATGGCCGTGTCGCCATGGGTTATGGGGCGTTGGGTAGTGCTCGTTGCGCCCCGTAGGGTCAAAGGCGTATTCAACCGTATGTGCTTTGCCGATCGAATGGGCGCCGGCGTCCTGGAGAACCTCGACGGCGCGCGCGTCCCGAGTGGGGACGAAGTCGGCCTCGAGGCGTGAGCCGGACGTCGTACGGACACCCTTGGTGTAGAAGATGTCCTTCGTGGCGAAGGGGATGCCGTGGAGCGGCCCTTTGGGGCCGTCCGTCGCGATCTCACGCTCGGCACGCTTGGCGCGCTCCAGCGCATCGTCGCCGGTGAGTGTGATGAAGGCGCCGATGGCCGGGTCGGCCTGCGCGATGCGGTCCAGGTAGGCCTGGGTCACCTCGACGGGCGACAGTTCGCGTTTGGCGATGCGCTCCGCCAGGGCGGCGAGGGTGAGGTTGGCGATCTCGTTGGCCGCGATGGTCACGACGATTCCCCTTGCAACATGTCGCGTGGGACTGTCTCGGAGGCCTCGGCGGGGTCGACCTCCGAGGTGTCAATAGTGTGGACGGCGGCCATGCGTCGCAAGAGCGTGGCCGCCTCGGGGTAGAGCTTGTCCAAGTGCTCCGGGTCGGTGTCGATGCCCATGTGCGCGGCCCAGGCGTCGAAGGCCTCGCGCGGCATTTGTTTGATCGGGTCCTCGGCCATGGCGGTCCCCTCCTCCAGAGTGGGGCGAGTATAGGCCCGTGTTTCCGCGTACTCAAGCCAGAGATATCCGTGGAAATGAGCAACCTTATTAAGTATGACGTATCGGTTATGTATATAATATGTATCTCTTCTTGCTACATCCCTGGAACCACTATGAAAACCCCTGTCCACTGTCGGCTCGACCCGGCTGTCCTGGCCGAAGTGAGAACGCACGCTGGGCGGGCGTCGAAGACTGTGTCGGCGGCCGTAGAGTCGCTGGTCCAAGACGGACTCATCGCCGCGCAAGACCGAATGCGGCTCAGCGCGATGGAGCGGACTCTCGCGGCGACACGAGACGAGCTCGTGAGCGCACGAGAGCAGCAGGCGCAGCTGGAGAGCCAAGCGCAGGTCGCTGCGCAAGCTGAGCGGCTGGCGGCTGTGGCGCGGGCTCAAGCCGACGCGCTGCGTACCCAGTTGGAGCAGATCGTCTTCTCAGGCGCTGCCGTGTGCGGGCAGGTGAGCTGTGGGGCGGCCTGGACGTTGCACGACGTCTGGCAGCGGCGATGCCCCCGCTGCGGCGCAAGCATCGCCACGGTGCCAGACGTCGGCTGGCCGTCCAGTGACATCCCCGAGATCGTCCGTGACGATTTCGCGATGACCATTGGAATGACCGCCCTCCACCTGCTCCTGGCAACCATGAGTGGCCCGGAGACGCCATGAGCGTGCGCGCGCTGGTCTTCGACTTCGACGGCGTCATCATTGACACCGAGGCCTCGGCATTCGCGCTGACCCAGGCTATGTACCAAGAGCACGGCGTTGAGCTCGGTGACGACGTGTGGCACGCTGCCGTCGGCAGCCGAGGCTATGACCTGTACGAGGGTTTGCAGCGCACCGTAGGCCGCCCCTTAGACCTTGATAGGTTGCGCGACGTATTCGCCGCGCAGCACGCGGCGGATACGTCGCTGCTGGACACCATGGCAGGGGTGCGTGAGCGCATCGCCGAGGCACAGGCCTTGGGTCTGGGTTTGGCCGTGGCGTCGAGTTCGAGCCGTGAGTGGGTTGTTGGCCATCTGTCGCGCCTCGGCCTTATCGATGTGTTCGATGCCGTGCGCACGCGGGAGGACGTGGAGCAGACGAAGCCGCACCCCGGCCTGTTTCTGGCCGCGCTGGCGGCGCTTGAGGTCGGACCGCGGGAGGCCATCGCGCTGGAAGACTCGCCCAACGGGGTCACGGCTGCCAAGGCCGCGGGTATCTACACGGTCGCCGTTCCCAACAGCACCACGGTGTCGCTGCCGCTAGGCCACGCTGACCTCCTGCTGGCGTCGCTGGCCAACGTGACGCTAAGTGAGCTGGTACAGAGGCACTCAAGTGCGCTTGGCCTGTGGTCCTCTGGGCCCGATCCAGCGGGAGCCCCAGGGTGAACAGCGATGCCCCTTCCCTCTGCCAAGCAGGCGAGTCGGTGCAGGTGACCCTTTGAGCGCCTATGGTGCGGTGCTACTATCCCCTCTCGGCTACCCGGTGATCTCGCCGGTGGCTAGAGTCGCCTAGAGCAGGTCATGGCCTTAGAAAACATCGTCGTCAAGGGTGCGCGGGAGCACAACCTCAAGAACGTCGACGTCACCATCCCGCGTGACCGGCTGGTGGTGATCACGGGCCCTTCGGGGTCGGGCAAGTCCACGCTGGCGTTCGACACTATCTACGCTGAGGGCCAGCGCCGGTACGTGGAGTCGCTATCGGCCTACGCGCGCCAGTTCCTCGGTCGCATGGACAAGCCAGAGGTCGACTACATCGAGGGGCTCTCGCCCGCCATCTCCATCGATCAGAAGGGGGCCTCGCACAACCCGCGCTCTACGGTCGGCACCGTCACGGAAATCTACGACTACCTGCGGCTGCTGTTTGCGCGCATCGGCCACCCGCACTGCTACAACTGCGGCAGGCCAGTGTCACGGCAGACCATCCAGCAGATCGTCGAGACCATCGCTGGCGAACCTGCCGGGTCCCGGTTGATGCTCCTGGCCCCGCGGGTCGTCCACAAGAAGGGCGAGCACCGCGAGATCTTCGAGGCGGCGCGTCAGTCCGGCTTTGTGCGTGTGCGTGTCAACGACGAGGTCCGCAACCTCGACGAAGACATCGTCCTCAACAAGCAAAAGTGGCACGACATCGAGATTGTCGTCGACCGGTTGGTGCTGGGTGACGAGACGGAGCGCGGGCGCGTGACGGACTCAGTGGAGACGGCTCTCCGGTTCGGCGAGGGACGCCTCGTTTCCGTGAACGCTGGCACCAATGAGGAGCGAGCCTACTCTGAGCAGTTCGCCTGCGCCGCCTGCGGCATCAGCTTCGCCGAGATTGAGCCGCGGACATTCAGTTTTAACAGCCCTCACGGCGCGTGCTCTGTCTGCTCAGGCCTGGGTGTCCAGTTG
>CAUYXS010000152.1:0-3546 GCA_963577205.1 Dehalococcoidia bacterium
GCGCGTGACTGGCGTTGGCGGTGAAGACCACCGCGTATTCGTCCGGCGAGGCATTGAAGAAGGTCAGGATGTGGGCCCGACACCGCTCAATCAGCGAACCGGACAGCGCCGACGCCGGGTTCACCGAATGGGGGTTCCCCAAGACGTGCGTCGTCAGGAACGCCGCATGGTCGGTAATGACCGACGCCGGGTACAGGCCGCCTCCGGTGTAATCGAGGTAGACGAGGTGCTGGTCCTCCAGGCGCTGAAACTCTGTGGCGCGGATCTCGTCGATCGCGACAGTCGTCGTGTAGGTCGGGTAGGCCTCGAGAAACGCGTCGTAGGCGCCGCGCTCGAGCGCGGGGTCTGGCGACGTCGGTGACTGCGGCGAGATGGACATCCTCCGGCCAGCCTATCACCCGTTTGATTCAGCTTCCGGCTCGACCTATGCTGCACCACATGGGGAAAGTCGAGATCGGCCTTCGCGCGCGAGCAGGGCGCACGGCACAGCAGACCATGACATGGGCGCTAGCGGCGCTGTGTGGTGCGCTTGGTACCGTGGCGCCGGGACAGGCCCAGGAGGCGAGCAGGATGGAACGCCACCGGGTGCCGGCTGACTTCATGAGCTTTCAGGGCGCGCCGTGGCTTGAGCGAGACGAGCGGGTGGAGGAAGAGCAGCCGGACGCTGTCCTTGACGCCATGGCCCTGGAGCCGGGCGATGTGGTCGCCGACATCGGCTGCGGCTCGGGGTACTACGCGCGTCGAATGGCGTTGCGGGTCGGCGACACGGGCCGCGTGTACTGCGTCGATATTCAGCCAGAGATGCTGGAGATCATGGGCGAGCACGCCGCGCGGGAGGGGGTCACCGGTATCGTCCCGGTACTCAGCGAGACTGATGATCCGAAGCTGCCCGAAGGCGAGGTCGACTGGCTCATCTTGGCGGACGTGTACCACGAGATGTCTGACTTCGAAGCGATGCTGGCCGGCATGCGCCGTTCACTGGCGCCGGGCGGGCAAGTGGCGTTGCTGGAGTACCGCGTCGAAGATGGGACGGGCGACCACTTAAAGGCAGATCACGCCATGTCGGCCCGCCAGGTGCTGTCCGAATGGCTCCCGGCCGGATTCGCGTTGGTCGATCTACTGGAGTTCTTGCCGGGTCAGCATCTCTTCATCTTGAAGGTGGCGGGCGACGCCACCGTTGCGGGCGCTCCCATCATCAACGCGGATCTGCTCGACGCGGTGGAGCGCGGACTGGTCGAGGCCAGCGCGGTCGGCGACGGGGAAACGGGCGTCACCGTGCGCGTACGCAATCTGACCAGCGACCGACTGCTCGTGACGATGCCGGCAGGGATGTCGTTTCACGGAGCCGAGGGGGACGGGGACACACGCGACATGGTGTCTCGTCGGGACGCGGCGATCCGACTGTTCGATGGCGCCCCCCACGATTGGGCAGTGCGGTCCGTCGGGCGCCAGCGGACGCGTCGGGCCCCCGGCGGCGAGGACCAACTGAGGATGGCGGCGCCGTCGAGTGTGCCGGCACTCGAGGCGTTGATGCACCAGATGCAGGCAGGCACCTACACGGTCGCCGATTCGCCGGCCCTGTACGTCCCGCGGCTCCACGCGGTAGAGCAGGCGGCGGTCTGGGTGGCGCAAGAGGACGCCACATACGATGAGCTTTTTGCGGCGGTGGACGAGCAGCGGATGCCGGGCCAATATGCGCTGGCCTTCGCCCTCATCTACTGCGATCTCGCCGGAATAGACGTCACCGGCACCCAGATGTGGCGCGATCGGGAACGGATCTTCGGCGGCCTTCGTGACCCCGGGCTCACCGCCTGGTACCAGATGAAGACGATAGGCCAGATTCAACGGTGACGCATCAGCGGACCGCAGGAGGCGACGCCGCGACGCGTGGGGGCACTCCTCCACCGGCGCTCACCGGGCCGGGGCCAAACTTCCGACGATAGTAGCGAGTGCTCAGTACGATGCCCGGTACTCCAACGAGGGTTGGCAGGATCCAGGGCAGCACTCCAAGCGCGCCCGCGAACGAATAGGTCCAAATTCGCTGCAGCCAGAACACGGCGAAAGCTATGTGAAAGGCGATGCCACCACCCAACATGGATCCCATGTAGCTGTAGAACCAGCCCCTCTGTTCGACGCCCGGGTTGCGCATCAAATGCAGCATGCGGGCACCGGTAAAGACGCCGACCGGACTCAACGCGAGGAGGATGGTCGACGCGTCTGACCAGTACGTGAGCGCGAACAGGATCACCGAGAGGCTCCCCCCGATAGAGAGCCAGGCCAGTGCTAGGTGCATCGGTGTGCGGAGCGTGTCCGGGCGAGCGCGGGTCTGGACCGCGCTTATTGATTGCCGGACGGCGGCGAACGTCGCGATCCCCAGATACCCCAGAAACAGGGCGAACCCGTAGAGCTCCGGGGCGTCAGCGACCGCGGTGCCCTGTGACTGATAGGTGACGACGCGCCCCGTGGGGGCAATGACGGCGGATCCGGTCACGAGATACGCGCAGTTGGCATACACCGCGCCGAAACGTTTGTGCGAGACCCCTCCCTTGCGGGCGAACACAGGAATCCAGAACGCCGCGAGCCCGACAAACCCGGCAATGACGTGCGCGACGACGACGCAATTGAGAATCAGCGTCATAGCGTCTCTGCCTCCGTGGTGGTGGCCAAGCGAGCGTCAAGCAGCGCGATGGTTTCGTCGCACCAGACGACCTTGGCGCCGACCGAATGAATACCCATCCGTAACGCGACAAACCGATGAAGGCCATTCGGTGAGAACTGTTCGGGTGGTCGACCGGCCCGATGTTTCTCCTCACGCTCGACCTGTTCGAGCGCCGCGTGCCACGCGACCATACGCGCGCGGATGTCGACCATTAACCGCCTGGTGGCCTGCAAGTCCCCCAGCTGGTCCATGAAGAAGACCTGGGCCAGGTAGGAGAAGCGCTCACTCCCGACTTGCAGGCCCGGGTGAGCCACTCGAGGAGCGCGTCACGGCCATCTGGCGTTCGGGTGTAGACCTTGCGCGGCGGTCCCTTCGCCGACGCTTCGCGGTGGCTGGTCAGCCAACCGCGGCTCTCGAGCCGCTTCAGGCTCGGGTAAATCTGGCTCAGCTCAGCGGACCAGAACTGCCTGGCCTGGTGATCGAAGTAGGTCTTGAGGTCGTAGCCGTTGACAGACCGTAGCGGCCGAACCCAAGTCAGTATCGGTTCGGACCAGGTCAAGTCGAGGCTTGGCCGACCCCTTCGCTGCAGGTCCCTGTTGCTCTCGCCGACAAACGTCAGCGCCCCCAGCCCAAACAGGACGAGGGTCCCCACAGTGACGAGGCGCTGACACCGTCCACCGCCCACCCCGCCTCCCGGTGAGGCCTTCTCGCTCTCCCGGAGCGCCCGGAAGGGGAGGATACGACGCCAAGCCTGGTCGTCTACCAGCGTCAAACACAGCGCCGCGGTCAGGAGCGAAAAGAATCCATAGTTGCCGGTGACGCCGATCGCAACCTGCAGCAGCAGCAAGCCGGCGCACGCCGCCAGTCGCCAGTGGCGAAATCGAGGT
>CAUYXS010000153.1:0-3489 GCA_963577205.1 Dehalococcoidia bacterium
GGTGAACGCAAAGAGAACGGTCAGCGCGCCCAGCGCGAGGGACGCTGCCATCGCCTTGAACGGGGCTCGCCTCGCCAGCCATACCACCCACCAGCCGAACCCCGCGATGGCGACCAGTGCCAGCCAGAAGGGCGCGGCGCCACGAAAATCGTCGTCCCTGGCGACACGCAGCACCTCGTACGCGAGCAGGCCAGCCAGTGCGAATCCAGTCCCGTAGGCCGCAACGAGCCTCGACGGGATAGGGCGCCATCCCTGCCAGCCGCCGGCTGCGGCGCCCGTGTCCGTTCCTTCGAAAGCTGACTTGCGCATCACCTCGGCCACGCTGCCGATGGCACGGCCGGCGAGCACCGCCATCGGCAGCACCACTCCAACCAGCAGCCACGGCATCTTCTCTCCGGCATAGGTGGAGGCGAAGAGCGTCGTGGCGGCCCAGTAGATGGCGAAGCGGTCGAAGTCACTGCCTCGCCAGAGCAGGTACGCGCCGCCCACCACGGCCGGAACTAGCACGAGGAACTCGTACCCCGCCAGCCCCAGGAAGTAGTAGTACCAGGGCTGCCCCGCACGCTCGACGGGCTGTTGGGCCATCCAGTAGCCCAGCGATCCCCAGAGTCCGGTGAAGAAACCTTGCCCGTTCGTGAAAATACTGGTGTAGAGAGGCAGCCAAATCGCGACGAACAGGGCCGCAAGCAGCGGCCACAGCCGCTGGTTCCAAGCGAGACCCGCCAGCATGCCCAAGAGCGCGAGCCCTACCACGAGGAACACCGCGATGAACAGCGCGCCGCCGACCGGCGCGCCCGTCTCCGCAGCCGCGCGAACGCTCTCGCCAGCAACGACCGAGGGGTTGTTGGGGTCGGCGTTGACCAAGACGATACCCGCGAGGTCCTGGACCAGCCCGGCCAGCGGGGCCCACAGCGGGGCCGTCACCGACACTAGGACTAAGAACAACACGCCCGCCGGCGGCAATGCCGAGAGCTTCGCGCGACCCCTAACCCAACGCCAGTAATAGGGCGCCGACATCCAGAAGAGCGCGAACCCCAGGATCAGCGCCAGGAAGTAACTGGTTTCCTTCGTCGTGAAGGCAAATGCCCAGGTGCCGATCCAGGCGAACAGCAACCACACGCGCGGCCGATCAAGGTAGCGCCACATGATGGCCACGAGCAGGAGCGCCCACACTGCCATGTAGATGTCGTTGCGCACGAAGCGCCCGAAGTACAGAACCGACGGCGAAACCAACAGCAACAGCGCGGTGGCGACGGCGCCCGTCGGACCAAGCTCGCGGCGCAGCAGCAGCGGCAGTGCGATGAGCGCAACGCCAAAGAGGGCGGGCAACAGACGCACGGTCACGTCGTCGGCACCAAAAACGAAGAACGTGGCCGCGGCGGCGTGGAACAGGAAAGGTCCGTGCGTCACCGGCGTATGGCTGTATCCGGAGCCTTCGCTGAAGAGCCACGCGTACCAGGCGTGGAGGAGTTCGTCGTAGTGCAGAGTGCGCCCGCCGACGTCCCACAGCCGCGTACCCAGCGCGAGGGCGATCAGCACACAGAATGCCACTGCCTCCCAGCGATGCAGGAGAATGAGCGCAACGAGTCGCGCAGGCTGGCCCCGGGCAGCGGTTGCTTGGCGGTGAGCGAATGCTACAGGCCAAGCGCGCCAGCTTCGCCGAGCAGGCGAGTTCAAGACGCCCTCGCATCGAGCAACAGGCGATAGATGACGAACTCGCCCACGCCATCACTCGTGTAGACCAGCGACCCGAGCTGAGGCAGCTTCGCAAGGCCCTCGGCGCTGTAGGCGCGACGCTCGCGCGGACCCACAACCAGGTAGTCGGCACCGTAGCTTTCGAGCAACGCCGCGGCAAGGTCAATGTCTTGCGTGTCGTAGATAGTACGCACGTCCGCCCGCCGCCCGCTCACCTCTGCCCACGAAGCACGCCACTGAAGCTCATGCTGCTCCCATCCGACGATGGTAGGCCGGCCTGTGCTCCCGGCGATACGGCCTGTGTCCGTCCAATCCGAACAGCCGCCGGACGCGTCGCCACAGGGCACCTCCGCCGCCTCGACAACGACGGCGCCGCGCGGAAGGTTGTCGCGCACCCACTCGATGGCGGCGAGCTCCGCGGGCGCGCTCCTGCTGAGGTGGCGTTGGCCATCCAGCGTCAATGCACTGCCATTCGTCGTGCGCTCGGCGATACCTGCGAGTGGGTAATAGGACACAGCACCGATGGCCAGCGCAAGCACGGCCACCCATGCGGCGAGACCGACCCGGCCTACGAGCGCGCGTCGGTTCCATCGGCTCGTCACGTACCACAGAGCGAAGCCCGCGACGATCGACAGCAGCAGCCACGCCTGGTAGTAGAGCTTGAACACCGTGTTCATTCGGCGCAGATCGCCACCAAAGAAATCGACAACGTGAAACAGCTCGGCGCCCATGATCAGGGTCGCGGCCACCGCCAAGAGACCCATCACCGGGACCATGCCGTGCCATCGCTCAGGCTGCGCCGTCGCATCGCGGTGGGCCAGCGACCATGCTCCGTAGATGGCCAGAGTCACCACCATCGCGATGGGTATTGTCACGATCAGGCGGTCGATGGACGAAAACTGGCCATCGACACCTCGTTCTCCATTGGTAACACCGTCCCAGAGCAACAGACCGAAGAGGAGTCCGCTACCCGCCATGAACGTCAGCCCGGTGCCCGTCCCCGCAAAGTTCACCTCGTCAGCGGCAAGCAGCTTGTACCCGGCCCGCCGCATCACGAAAATGGCGATCACTGCGGCCATGGCCAGCACCGTCACATAGAACAGTGCGCCCCAGACCGGCTGAAACCAGAGCATGACCGGTGCAAACCCAACGTATGCCGCGACACCGAGTCGTCCAGTGAGATTGCCGCCGACCGTGAACGCCTTAGGCAGCACCGTCACGAAAAGGCTGAGGGCGATACCGCCCAGCACACCCCAAATGAGCAGGAGGTGCACCGGCCGCGTCATCAAACCCCGCAGGGGGAGCACCCCGTCGCCCGTGACCTCCAATGTGAGGTAGAACGGGAAGAACGCGAGCAGGCTCGCCGCCAACAGCGCCGCGATAGCGACGACAGCGCGGCCGAGCCGGCGCGGCAGCCGTAAGCCGTGGCGCGCAGCGTTCAGCAGCAGGGCTCCGGCCACCAGCGCAGCCACCAACGGCAAGTCCCAGAGGTTCGTGGCCGCCAACGCCCCGACGGAAACCACGGCCAGCAACATCAATGGCCAGTTCCCTCGGGCGCTGCGCCACGTCAGCAGGTCCGGCGTCAGGTAGAACTGCACCGAGACGCCCACGGCGAGCAACACGAAGCCAATGGACATGACGTGCGGGTGCAGGTCACCCAGCAGGAAGCTGAAAAAGGGGAACTCGTTGATAGTGCCGGGGATGACGCGGCTGGCGCGCCACCACCACCAACCCTCCTCGTCAGGTGTCCAGGTGGATGACGCCGCGGCCGGGAGGGCCAGTCCGTCCACGCCC
>CAUYXS010000154.1:0-3441 GCA_963577205.1 Dehalococcoidia bacterium
GCTGCGATGTGGTCGTCGGCTCACGCTTCGCCAGAGGTGGGTCACTCGGCAGCCCGACGCTCGGCCGGCGCATTGTCAGCGTAGCCACGAACATCGTCGCACGGACGCTCCTTGGCCTACGCACCAAGGACGTGCTCACTGGGTTCGTTCTCTGCCGGCGCGAGGTCCTGGCCGAACTGCCACGCCAGTACTCGTCTGGGAGTTTCAAGTTCCTGCTCGAGCTGCTGGCCACGCGGCCTGGCCTCGCCGTCGGGGAGTGGCCCATCGTGTTTCAGGCGCGGGCGTCCGGCTCATCCAAGGCCAACGTCGGAGAGGGTGTGCGTCTGGCACTGCTATGCACGCGGCTGCTGGGCCTGCGTATCCGCCGAGGGCTAGCCGGGGACGCCAGCTAGGCACGGCGCGCGCGACGGCGTATGCCGAAGGTAGCGAATAGCGTCTTCGGCACATCGATCCACGCCCGCACTTTGGAGTCCTCGGCTACGTGGCGCCAGCGCACAGGAACCTCGGCAACCGACACCCCGGTAGCCAGGGCATGAGCCAGCACATCCAAGTCGAAGGCCCATCCGCGCTCCCAGATCCGCGGCGCTATGGTCCGCCAGGTTCCGCCACGGAACGCCTTGGCTCCGCACTGCGTGTCACGGTAAGGCAGGCCAAGGAACCTCCGCACCCAAAGGCGGCTCAGGGCACTGATGAGCCAACGCAGCAGCGGCTGGTTGCCGCCCTCTGACACGCCTCCGAAGCGGTCTGCTATGGCAATGTCATGATCGGCAAGAGCCCGAACGAGGCGCTCCGTCTCGGGCGCGCGCACCATGTTGTCGGCGTCGGCGAATACCAGCAGCTCACCGCGCGCAGCAGCGAAGCCCTCCCAAATGGCACCGCCTTTGCCTAGGGGCCGCGCGAACTCGAGCATTCGGACCTCAGGCGCCTCCGCCATCACTCTCATGACCACGCCATGCGTGTCATCCCGGCAACCGTTGAGGACCACGACCAACTCGAAGGGGCCGTACGCCGCCTCACGGAAGTGGGCCGCGTACTCACGCAGGGTGGGGCCGATCCGGTGCTCTTCGTTATAGGCCGGAAAGATAATCGAGAGCCGCGGCGTTTTCTCCGGCGGCATGCCTGCGGGCGACGTCATCCCGGCGAGGGCTCGACACGGTCGAGTTTGGCGAAGCTGTGCAGCAGGCGTTTGATGCCGGAGGCGCCAGCGAACGCCACCGTGATCTCAAAGTCGGCGCCCGTCGGCTTGCAGGTGACGACGATGCCCTTGCCAAAGCTTTGGTGGGTGACCTTATCGCCCGCCTTGAACGGCGCGGCGTTGGAAGGCGTCACCACGCCACCCGCCACGGGCGTCGTCCATCGGTCATAGGCCACCGTCGGCTCACGCTGAAGCTGGCGCCCCGGTACTTGGACCAGGTGCTGAGGGATGTCGGCGAGGAAGCGCGACGGCGGGTTGCCTTGCGGCATGCCGAAAAGCCGGCGGCGGAACGAGCGCATCAGGTACAGCCGCTCCCTGGCGCGGGTCATGCCCACGTAGGCGATACGCCGCTCCTCCTCCATCTGGTTCGGGTCGTCGACCGAGCGGCTATGAGGAAGGACGCCCTCCTCCATCCCCACCATGAAGACGACGGGGAACTCCAGTCCCTTGATCTGATGGAGCGTGATCAGCGTCAAGTACTGCTGCTCGTCGTCGCGAATCTCGTCTTGGTCGGTGGCCAGGGTGACGCTCTCGAGGAACATCGACAGGGCATCGCGGGCTGGCAGGTCCGTGAGGTCCGTGGCCACTCCTCGTAGCTCGCGCAGGTTGTCCAGTCGGTCCTCGGAGTCGGAGTCGCTGGAATCGAGCAGCATCCGCTTGTAGCCGGTGCGCTCGATGACCTGGTCGATGAGGCGCGGCACGTCAAGTTCGTCGACGTGCGCGGCCAAGCCGTTTAGCAGGCCGAGGAAGTCGACAAGCTGCTGGCGCTGTCGGGGGGCGAAAGGCGAGGGCACTTCCTTCACCGGAGTCATCGGCGCGAGGCCCATCAGCCCAGGAGCTAGGACAGCAGCGTCCGGAGGTGCAGCTGCGTCGGCCTCTCCCGCCAGCACCTGTAGCGCGACGTACGGCGGCACACCCAGGCTCGCCGCCCACATGGCCAGGTCGTCCACCGTGCGCTTGCCGATGCCGCGGGCCGGAACGTTGATGACTCGCCCCAGGCTCACCTCGTCGTAGGGATCCGCGATGAGCCGGAGGTAGGCCAGCAGGTCTTTGACCTCACGGCGCTGGTAGAAGCGAACGCCGCCGATGAGCTTGTAGGGCACGCCGTAGCGGAGGCACGCTTCCTCTAGTGCCCGCGACTGCGCGTTGACACGGTAGGCGACGACACAGTCCCGGAGTTTGTAGCCAGGTTCGCCGGTCAGGCGCGTGACCTCGTCGAGGACCATCCTCGCCTCCTCTTCCTCCGTGTATGCCTCTGCAACGACAATCGACTCGCCAGCGTCGTTGGACGTAAAGAGGTTCTGATCCAGGCGCTGCCGGTTACCTGCGATGACGTGCTGGGCTGCATCGAGGATGGTCTTGGTGGAGCGGTAGTTCTCTGAAAGGTTGATGAGCCTGGCCTGCGGGAAATCCTTCTGGAAGGACAGGATGTTGCGGATGTCCGCGTTACGCCAGGCGTAGATGGACTGATCAGGGTCCCCCACGACGCACAGGTTCCGGTACTTGCCTGCAAGCATGCGAGCCAGTTGGTACTGAGCGATGTTGGTGTCCTGGAATTCGTCGACCATCAGGTGGATGAAGCGTTCTTGGTACTTTGCGAGCACGTCAGGGGCCTGCAGGAAGAGCTCGACGGTGCGGCTCAACAGGTCATCGAAGTCGACGCCGTGGCTACGTATCATCAGGGCCTGGTACTGGACGAAGACTCGGGCGACGATCTCCGCGTAGTAGCCGTCCGCTTGGCGCTGAAACCCTTCGGGGTTTAGGAGCTGTGACTTCGCGGCGGAGATTGCGCCGAGAACGGTTCGGGGGGGGAACGCCTTCGGGTCGATCTGCGCCTGCTCCATGGAGCGTTTAACCAGGTCCATCTGGTCGCCGTCGTCCATGATCACAAAATCGCTGGGGATACCGATGGCTTCGCCGTCTCGGCGCAGGACCTGCGCGCACAAGGCGTGGAATGTCGAGGCCGTAAGCCCCTTGGAGCGTCCACCGAGCAGCCGGTCGAGGCGCTCTCGCATCTCCCGCGCTGCTCGGTTCGTGAACGTGACGGAAGCGATGCGCGTCGGCGAGATGCCGACGGTTCGCACGAGATGGGCGATGCGGTGGATGATGACCCGAGTCTTGCCACTGCCGGGGCCAGCGACGATGAGCAAGGGACCCTCAATGTGCTCGACTGCCTGGCGTTGGGCTTCGTTCAGGCCTTCGAACAGACTGCTACCGGTGGTGGAGGTCATGTGGGTTGATTATAC
>CAUYXS010000155.1:0-3411 GCA_963577205.1 Dehalococcoidia bacterium
AACCCCGGGCATATCGTCACCGAGAAGATCCAGGCATCGTTGTGGGACGACGACCCCGGCGGCCTGGATTTCATGGGTGCCCAGTACCCATTGCGCAAGACAGGCGTGCCGGATGACATCGCCAACGCGGTGGCCTTCTTGTGCTCCGACGATGCGTCCTTCATCACCGGCCACGACCTCACCGTCGACGGGGGGCTCACCATCCAGATCCAAGAGAACTTGGCCGGGCGCATCGGCGACTTCGTGCGCGCCCACCCCGATACGCAGATCCCTTCGCTCTAGGAGGCCCCATGACCATCCAAGGCCTCGTGGCCTGCTAACCGCCCTACGTGTTGGCCGCGTATTGGCAGCGCACCCCTGTAGTTGATCAAACTTTGCGCTAAGGCGCTCCACTCAGGCTTTCGCACGCGACGCCGTCGCTATCGCCGTCCAAGCGATGGGGATCGTTGGCCGGTGCCCCTGCGGTCACGTAGAAATCCTGTGCTGTTCTCCAATCAGGAAAGTCGCCACAGTCCCTGTCCGGTCCATTGGGATCGTATGGAAGTGGTCCAGCGGCAGGCGGAGAAACGGGGGTTGCTGTTGGGGCAAGGGCCGGCAGCGTTTCCACAGCAACAATCTCAAAGGGCAGGGTTTCGCAGGAGCCGAGCATCTCCTGGAGTGCGCTCCACTCGGATGCCGTTGCGGTCAACTGCCAGGTGATCTTGATGACGACCCAGTCGGTGGCGTAGGCGCACCAGTACCTCTTGTCAGGAGGGCGCCACTCCTCAGGGCCTCTAGCTCCTTTTGACCTGTTCGCGGATGCGGTTACAGCGATGAGATGCCCCGGGTACTGCAAGTCGTTGGCGTAGAGGCGCTTCTGCTCGTTCGACCAGGCCCATCCACCCGAGATGTGCGCGTTGGCCAGTGGCACCATGTGGTCCACGTCCAGGGATCCTGCGTCTGTTACCGCTGTCCCGGTGAATGGCGCTAGCCACTGCCCCGAGTCCACCAGGCAATCGGCACTTGATCGGAACTCGACCGCAGAGAGTGATTCTGCGATCAGGACCTCGTGGCGCGCGTTCTGGCAGTCACCATCATCATCGGTCCAATGATTCCATTCATCGCGGTCGTATCGCGGGATGTCAGTCCGTTTGTCCGAGATAAGCAGTGGTACCTGCCCGTCGGCCCTGGGTGCCAGATCACTGGTGCGCGCTTGAGGCGTAGGCACGGGCGCGAGGGCAGCAGCCATCGCTGCATCCACGGTAGCTTGAATGCTTGGAGCAGGCTCAGAGTGGGCGGCCGGGCCACATCCTGTTAGGCAGACGGTCGCAAGAGCTACGAACAAAACGAGCCAACGGCTACGAAAGCCAAAGACTCCGAACTTGCCGTTGCCCTGGTCCATTAGCCGGGCCTTACCCTTACGAAGCACTCATTGTACGAATTGCACTAATTCGACGAACCCGCAGGTGCGCAGTATTACCCCTTTTGTTACCCCGCGTTACGGGGTAACACTGGCCCTCCACGCCTGTTGCATCCTGTTCGCACCCCCATAAAAAGGGATGCGGGTGGTTACCTACCACCCGTAGTATCCCTTGGGCTTACCCGCCGCGGTAGCCAAGCTCCCTTGCTTGTACGCGATCATCGGGTCCGTGCGTAACGGCCGGGAACCCCTAGGGAGGGCGATGTCCTCACCACGCGGAGTGGTGCATGGATTCATGATGGCTTGACAGTGTTATGTCATTCAGGTAGGTTTATGTCACTTCATCGACAGGTTTGTTTCCCCAATGCTGATCCACAATGGAGGTACGCCGAACGCAGGTCTGGGCCGCGACCGAGCGACCCTGTTCGGCGCGCTCATCTCGGATGTCTACGAGCTGTCAGGGGCCTTAGAGGTCTCCGGTGAGGCGCTGGCTCAGGGAGCTGACCAAACAGGCGCCACCTGGCGCGTCCTGTCAGCGGCTTCGGTCGGCCAGCGGACCGTGCCTCAGCTGGCGCGACGGCTGGGGCTGGCCCGCCAGAGCGTTCAGCTCACGGCCAACTCTCTGACGAGGAAAGGGCTGGCCACCTTCGAGGCGAACCCAGACCATCAGCGCTCACCTTTCCTTGAGCTCACCGGGAAGGGTGCCGCCGTTCTGGACTCACTCACCGCGGTCAGCGTGGAGCACCGGCAGTGTGTGAGCTCCAAATTCACCGCACGCGACCTGATGGCGACAGTGACGATTCTGCGGCAGGCGATCGCCCTCTACGCGCAAGGGCTGGCCACGGCGCCACGCAGCAAGCTCGGCAGGGCCCGATGAAACCAGCAATCCCAGCGTTCGCCCGGCGGCTGCCCTACTTCTACGGCTGGAACATCGTCGCCGCGTCGTTCATGACCATGTTCGTGAGCAACGGCGTGGCCTTCTGGGGACTCCAGGTTTTCGCCGGACCGATGCAGGACGACACCGGCTGGGCTCGCGCCAGCATCATGGGCGCATTGACCGTCCGCTGGATCGTGGGCGGCATGGGCGGTCTGGTCCTCGGGTTTCTCCTCGACCGGCGGCACGGCCCGATGCTACTGCTGGTCGGCGGCGTTCTGTTGGATGCTGGATCGATGGCGGCCTTGTATTGGGCCCGGAGTCCTGCGGATTTCGTGTGGCTGTTCGGCGTCGTGGGAGGCATCGGCAGTATCGGAACCGGTCGTCTGATATCCGCGGCTCTGGTGCCGAAATGGTTCGTGGCACGGCGCGGACTTGCGATGGGCGTCGCAGCGACAGGGAGCGGCATGTCGGCCCTGATAGTTACCCCCATCGCCAATGCGATCGTCGTTAGCGCGGGCTGGCGCGAAGGGTGGGTCTGGATGGCCGTGGTGGCGGCAGCCCTGCTGTTGCCGTTTGCGCTCGTTGTGCGGCGTGCGCCGGAGGACATCGGCCTCGTGCCTGACGGGGGTATCCCGAGGCCCAGCTCAAGCGGCCGGCGTCCGCGCATCACGGCGGAGACGGAGCAAAGCTACACAGCGAAGGAGGCGCTGCGGTCTTGGACGCTGTGGACGCTGATCATCGCCATGAGCGTTGGCCTCTTCTCCATGTCCACCAACGCATCTAGCATGGTTCCGTTCTTCAAGAGCGTCGGGTTTAGCCCCACCGTCGCCGCGTCTGGCCTGGCCGTCTACGGCGGTTTCTCAACGGCTTCGCGTTTCCTATGGGGCTTCCTCGCGGACCGGCTCACGGTGCGTCGGGCCATCTTTCTGCAGGCGGTGCTGACGTCGCTGGGCATCTTTTTCTATCTGTCGGTTAGGAACGAGCCGATGCTCTTTGCGAGCGCGGCATACCAGGGCCTCATGCTCGGCGGGTTCGTCGTCCTGCAACCGTTGATCTGGGCGGAATACTTCGGCCGGCGCCATCTTGGGGCCATCACCGGCATCACGCAATTCCTGACTATTTTCGCCCTGGCCGC
>CAUYXS010000156.1:0-3391 GCA_963577205.1 Dehalococcoidia bacterium
CCGTGAGCTGCCCGCCGGACGCGCGCCGGTGCAGACGCGGATGGTCCCGCCTGACCGGCGCGCTGACGCCGAGCGCTTCCTGGTGGCGCAGGCCGCAAAGGGCCGCCAGTCCTTCGTCGTCTGCCCACTCATCGACGAGTCGGAAACGGTGCTGGCGCGAGCGGCCACCGAGGAGTTCGAGCGGCTTCGAAGCGGGCCACTGAGCAGCGTCCGCGTCGGACTGCTGCACGGGCGTATGGGCATCGCTGAGAAGCAGGAGGTCATGGACGCCTTCCGCGATCACGAGATTGATGTGCTCGTGGCCACCACGGTGATCGAGGTTGGCATCGACATACCCAACGCAACGGTGATGTTCATCGAGGGCGCGGAGCGCTTCGGGCTGTCGCAGTTGCACCAGCTCCGTGGGCGCGTGGGCCGGGCCGGCCACCAGAGCTACTGCCTGCTGCTGCCCGATGCGCTTGGCGACGACGCGCGCCAGCGGCTGGAGGTGCTCGTGAACTCCAACGACGGCTTCGAGATCGCCGAGGCCGACCTGGCGCTGCGCGGGTCGGGCGACATGTTTGGCACGCGTCAGTCGGGGCTGACTACGCTGCGGATGGCGCGGCTCAGCGACCGTGACCTGCTTGCTAGCGCCCGCGAGGAGGCGCGCGACCTGCTCGCGGCCGACCCGCAGCTTCGTGAGCACGAGGAGCTTGGCGCAACGATGCGCCGGTACATGACGCGGGTCGTCGACGAGGTCGGCTAGCGGCGCCATGCGGACCGACGGAGCGCCACGAACGAGACGGCGTGCGCTTCGCAACGGCCTTCCCGACGGCCTTGGCCGACTGTTATTATTCATTCGTCATGCTGGTCCGCGATCGTATTGCAGCGCGCGTCGGTGCCGCCGTCGAAGCGGCCCAACGAGACGGCATCCTGCCCTCGGCAGCCGTTACTGGGCCTCTTGTCGAGCGGCCGTCGAAGCCGGAGCACGGGGACTTCGCGAGCTCCGTCCCGCTCCGGCTGGCCCGTGCCGCCCGCATGCAGCCGCTCGAGATAGCGGAGCACCTGGTGGCGCTAGTGAGTAGCGACGAGGCCATCGAACGAGTGTGGGCCGCGCCACCAGGCTTCCTCAACTTCAAGCTCAGCGACGACTGGGTGCGTGCGCAAGTTGAGGCGGTTCGCTCGGCGGGGGCGTCGTACGGGAACGTCGATGTGGGGCAGGCTCGGCCCGTGCAGGTCGAGTTCGTCAGCGCCAACCCGACAGGACCACTGCACGTGGGCACGGCGCGGGGCGCCGTGCTGGGCAGCAGCCTGGCGAACGTGCTTGAGGCCGCAGGGTACCGGGTGAACCGCGAGTATTACGTCAACGACGCTGGCCTCCAGATGCGTCTCTTCTTCGACTCGGTCTTCGCCCGCTACGCGCAGGCACTGGGCCGCACCGGCGAAGAAGTGCCTGAGGGCGGCTACCAGGGCTCCTACCTCGTGGAACTGGGCGTGGAGCTTGCTCAGGAGCTTGGTGAGCGCCACATGAGCGGTGACCGGGAGGCCGCCATCCACGAGCTCGGCGAGCTGGGCCTCCAACGGATGTTGGTTAATATCCGCGCTGACCTCGAGCTGATCGGCGTCACCTTCGATACCTGGTTCAGCGAGCGAGACCTATTCGCTAACAAGCAATACGACACCACGATGGACCTCCTCCGCGAGCGCGGTTACACGGCCGAGCGGGACGGCGCACTGTGGTTTATGTCGACGGCGCTTGGCGAAGACAAGGACAATGTCTTGGTGCGCGGCACTGGACAGCCGACATACTTCGCCTCGGACATCGCTTACCACTACGACAAGTTCGTTGGACGGGGCTTTGATCGTGTCATCGATATCTGGGGCGCCGACCACCAAGGCCACGTTCCTCGTATGAAGGTCGTGATGGGGGCCCTAGGCATCGAGCCCGAGCGCCTGACCATCCTGATCTCGCAGTTGGTGACACTCAAGCGGGGCAACGAGACGGTCAGGGCCTCGAAGCGCACAGGCCAACTGATCTCCATCCGCGAGCTGGTCGGTGAGGTGGGGCCGGACGCCTGTCGTTATTTCTTTTTGGCCCGCGCCGCCGATAGCCAGATGGAGTTTGACATGGAGCTCGCCAAGCGTGAGTCGCCCGACAACCCCGTCTACTACGTGCAGTACGCTCACGCGCGCATCGCCGGCATTATCCGTCAAGCACAGGAGCGCAGCCTGAGTTGGGACGACGGCGACGTATCGCTGTTGAGGCACGAGGCGGAGCTGGCGCTGGTCCGCAAGATAGTCCAGTTGCCCGAGCTCATTGACTCCATCGCCACGACCCTTGCCCCGCACGCGCTGCCGCACTATGCGACCGAACTGGCCACCGCGTTCCACCTGTTCTACGACAACTGCCGCGTGCTGTCGCAGGATGATGCTGACCTCCCTCTGTCCAAGGCGCGGCTCAAGTTGGCCGAGGCCAGCAAGCTCGTGCTGGCACGATGTCTGGGCCTGATGGGAATGACGACGCCCGAGTCAATGTAGGCGACCCGAAGTGCGCCACCGCTAGGTGCCTCCTAAACTGCCATCCTTCGCTGCCTAGTGGCTCCTCAGGATGATGCACCCAGGGGTTCTATCGGCGCGTGACGAAGGCCAGCAGCAGACGCCAGCCTACGAGCATGGCTCCGGTTAGCGCGATAGCGACGATGGCGAACGACAGCGAGAAGGGCCGGTCGAAGGCCACTACGCGGACGTAGGCCGCCGCGATGCCCGCCAACAGCCATGCGCCGGGTACCCGCGCGAGGGTTCGTCCCGGCGAGCGCAGCGTGCGGGTGGCGTAGGCGCCTGCAGTGAACCCCACGATGGCCCACGCCGCGGCGAACGGCAGTGCCGTCCGCAGGAAGGTGTCGGCGGAGAGCGAGGTGTCGTGGTTCGCCGAACCGAGGAGAGGGAATAGAGCGAAGACGACCGCGTCGCCGATGGCGGCGTGGAAAGGCCGGACGCGCGAGCTGAGCCGAAGGGATGCCATGTTTACCCTCGCACTACGCGCACAAACTTGCGCTTGCCCACCCGGATGACAGTCCCGAATGCAACCTGCGCTTGCTCGCCAGCCGCGCGCTCGTCGCCGATCTCGACAGCGCTCTGTGCGACCAGGCGGCGTGCCTCTCCGCGGCTAGAAGCGAGTCCCACCGCCGCGAGCCATCGGCTGAGGTCGACGGTGAACGTCTCTCCGTCGACCGACTGGACGCCATCTGTGTTTGCGGTGATGGCTAGCTCCGGCACATCCGACGGCTCCTCGCGGCGCTGGACGACCCGCTCGAACTCGGCCTGCGCAGCGCCGCCGGCGTCCGCCCCGTGGAACGCGGCGACGAGCTCATAGCCGAGGCGCTTTTTGATGTCCATCAGGCCGCGTTCGCGT
>CAUYXS010000157.1:0-3390 GCA_963577205.1 Dehalococcoidia bacterium
CGCCCGGATGATGGAAGGGACGAACCTTGAGGTGGGAGCGGTGGTCAATGCCCATCCCACGCTGTCGGAGATCGTGAAGGAGGCGGCCCTGGCCGCCGACGAACGCGCGATACACATTTAGGCCGGTGCCCAAGGGTGCCCTGCCCACGTGGGATCGACCACGCTGGAGGCAAGAGGAGGCGATATGAGCTCGGGAATTTTTGACTTCGCGCTGGCTATCGGCGGCGCCGCAGGGCAAGGAATTGCAACGCCCGGAAACATCCTCGCGCAGATATTCGCGCGGCGGGGCCTGCACATCAACGCGTACAACGCATACCAGTCTATCGTCCGAGGCGGCCACATTTTTCTCACCATCAGGGTGCGGGATGAGCCCGTCCACAGCCACGGAGATAAGCTGGACTTGCTCCTGTGCCTCAACCAAGACACCATGAACCGTCATCTGCGGTTGATGGGCCCCGGATCACGTGTCCTCTTCAGCTCGGACGACATCACGCCCGGTGAGGCGGCCGACGGGGCCGAACTCTGCGGCCTGCCCATCGCCGAGCTGACCAACAACAGTCGCAACCGCCTGGTACAGAACACGGTGGCCCTCGGGGCGGCGATGCACTTGCTCAGCCTGGACTTCCAGATCCTGAAGGACCGCACCATCGCCCGCTTCAGCAGGCAGGGCCAGGCGGTGGTGGACGAGAACCTTGGCGTCGCCCGTGCCGGCTACGAGCATGCCGTCAAGAACTTCACTCCGTTCCCTGTCCCCGCCCCCGAAGGGGCCAAGCCACAGGCCATCTGGACCGGCAACGAGGCCTTAGCCATGGGCGGCGCGGCGGCCGGCGTGAAATTCTACGCCGCGTACCCCATGAGCCCTTCGACTGGCGTGCTGCACTGGATGGCGCAAAACGCTCGGGAGCTCGGCATAATGGTGCGCCAGGTTGAGGACGAGATCAGCGTCGCCAACATGGTCATCGGCGCGGCGCACGCGGGGACGCGCGCGATGTGCGCGACCTCGGGCGGCGGCTTCGCTCTGATGACCGAGGCCATCGGCATGGCGGGCATGATGGAGATCCCCTGCGTCTTCATCGACGTCCAGCGGGCCGGCCCGTCGACCGGCGTGCCGACCAAGACCGAACAAGGCGACCTGTGGCAGGCGCTGGGCGCAAGCCAGGGCGACTTCGAACGGGTCATCGTGGCCCCGCTCGACGCCCTCGACGCCTACAACACCATCCCTGAGCTGTTCAATCTACTGGACCAGATCCAGTGTCCCGGCATCGTCATCTCCGACCTACTCATCTCCGAGGGGACCACCTCCGTGGACCCGAACGCCATCGACACGCACCCGCTCATCAACCGAGGGGAGTTGATCACCGAAGGGGCGAGCCAAGGCAACTACATGCGCTACAAGGACACCGAGACCGGCGTCTCGCCACGAGCAATCCCCGGCCTCGAGGGTTACGTCCACGTCGTTGCCACCGACGAGCACGACGAAGACTCGCTGCTCCTCAGCGACGAGTTCACCAATCCCCTCAAGCGCCGCAAGATGGTCGAGAAGCGCGCGCGTAAATTCCAAGACGCGGCCACTAAGGTCGCACCGCCCGCGCTCCACGGCCCGGCGGACGCCGACGTTACGCTCATCGGCTGGGGCTCCACCTATGGAGTCATTCAGGACGCGATCGAGGGACTCGCCGCCGAGGGCATCACGGCCAATCATCTGCCCATCAAGTGGATCGTGCCGCTGCATGGACAGGCCATCAGCGAGCTGATGGGCAAGGCGAAGCACACGATCATCGTGGAGAATAATTACTCCGGCCAGTTCGCGCGGTACCTGCGCAGCGAAACTGGCCTGTCGCCAAACGGGCACATCCGCAAGTACGACGGCGAGCCCTTCATGCCGCACCACATCGTGGATGGTGTGGTGGAACAGCTGGCGGGGAAGACGGATCACACTGTCCCCCTCCAAGAGATCATGGTCTAGCGAGGTTCAGTCATGACGACTACCAAAGACACTCCGGGTGGCTCGGCCAACATCGAGTTGACCGCAAAGGACTACAAGGGCCATATCGACCCCGATTGGTGCCCTGGGTGCGGAGACTTCGGGGTGCTCAATGCCCTGCAAAGGGCCTGTGCCGAGCTCCAGATCAGCCCGCACGACATCCTGACGGTCAGCGGCATTGGCTGCTCGTCCAACTTCCCCGGCTACTTCAACGCCTACGGCATGCACACGCTGCACGGCAGGTCATTAGCGGTGGCCACTGGGGCAAAGATGGCCAACCATGAGCTGACGGTCGTCGTGACCGGCGGCGACGGTGACGGCTACGGCATTGGCGGCAACCACTTCACTCACACCGCACGCCGGAACGTGGACCTGACCTACCTGGTGATGAACAACCAGGTCTACGGCCTGACCACCGGCCAGGTCTCGCCGACCTCGCGCGTCGGCATGAAGACCAAAAGCACACCGTTCGGCAGCATCGAGACCCCGCTTAATCCCATCACGTCAGCCATAATGAACGGGGCAACGTTCGTGGCACGCGGGTACAGCGGAGACCCGCGCCACCTGGCGAACCTCATCAAACAGGCCATCCAGCACAAGGGTTTTTCGCTGATCGACATCTTCAGTCCGTGTGTCACGTTCAACCACGACAATGACTATGACTTCTTCAAGCCGCGGATTCACAAGCTCGAAGATGAAGGGCACGACACCACCGACTGGAAGGCGGCGTGCGAAAAGGCCATGGCATGGGGTGACACCATTTACACCGGCCTGTTCCTCAAGCGCGATGGCGAAACGACATTGGGGGAGGCGGAGCCAGTGCTGCGCGAGGGCGGCCCGCTGGCCCACCGGCCCCTCGGCCTAACCGAGGAGCAGAGCAACCGCATCATCACGCGAATGCTGTGAGGCCGCGGTGCTGGCCGTCGGCGCCGTCAAGCCAACCCCTGTGGCCCAGAGCGGCGAGGTCGTGGTGCGACAAATAATGCAGGCGACGCTCTCCGCAGACCATCGCGTCAGCAACGGCGCCGACGCAGCGCAATTCCTGGTCGAGATCAAGCGGCTCCTCAAGAATCCGCTCGCGCTCGTGGGAGAGAGTTTGGCCGGAGGGGCGAACCAATGGCACGAATGACCGGCGGGCAGGCGGTGGTCGAATCTCTGATCGCACAGGGCGTCGACACCGTCTTTGGCATTGTTTCTGTCCATAACCTCCACATCTTCGACGCGCTGAAGGACGCCGTGAAGGACGGTAGGCTCCGCTTCGTCGGGGCCCGGCACGAGCACGCGGCCGGCTGCATGGCCGACGGTTACGCGCGGGCCACGGGCCGCCCTGGCGTCTACATCACTTCGTCAGGGCCCGGCGCGGCCGACTCCATCGGCGCCATGGGTGAGTCTTATCATTCGTCGGT
>CAUYXS010000158.1:0-3338 GCA_963577205.1 Dehalococcoidia bacterium
AGGTGTTTGCCGACTTTCGCGCGGATCCGGACTGGACCGCGCTCAGGGCGAAGTACGACGTCCCCCTCAGCATCGAGGCGTACATGATGAGTGCGTCCAACTACTCTGCGCTGAAGTAGCGAGTGGCGGGGCAAGGGTCGTCCCCTTGCCCCGCTGCCTCCACGTCTTATCTAGCGGGTCCCCGTGACCGGCCTACTCCCCGCAGCCCCCTGGCCCCGCCGCATCGCGGCGACGTCACGCGCTATCGCGCCGCCCGACCGACGTACTGCTGAAACACCCGCTCCACCAGATCATCCACCCCGGACACAAATGCCACCGCGAGAACGGTGAGCACCAACGCGACCGCTATCCCTCGATAGAAATTCTTCATAGCACGGCTCCAGTCGACGCTAGCGCCGAGGCGCCGCTTCAAAAACCCAGGCGTCACCCGCTTCAACGACCGCCCGAGAGGTCTGAGACGGATACTTGCTGACGATGGCGGCGCTGATGCCGTCAAGTATGGGGCCGGACTCGATACGCACCAGCTCCCGCTCGTACCGGGTCCCATTAATCCGCATCACCGCCCGGCCGTCGCGCTCGGCCTGCACCGGCCAACGCTTCCACAGGCGCCCGACGGTGCTCCCCATGTAGCCAGACCAAACATAGATCTTGCCATCGAACTCCGCAACCCAGATGCGCCGCGACCGAGGCGGATCCAGCAGTTGCATCTCGATGGTCGGGATGTCCGTGACGAAGCTCCAGTCCGGCTCAGAGCCGCTGTACAGGTCGCCGGCCTCGAGTGGGCCGCCGGAAAAAACCCGGTTGGGACCATCTTCGAAGCGTTGCTTCACCGCAGCCGTGGCCACCGCAGCCACCGGGATCAGCAGCACGCACAACACCACAATGAGTGTCCTCTTCGCAATTTCCATAGTCATATCTCTGCAGATCCGTCACCGATTGGCATGAGTGAGATGCCGGGTACCCTAGCACGACACATGCACGATTCAGAGTCGCTCTCTCTACTCGGTGGGAATCAGGGCGCGGCAGGCATGCAGCCATCGCAGACCTGCTCGAGGTCATCCGCGCGGGCGCCGTTCGGCGAGAATTCACCGACAAGGGCGTCGGCCGTAGCCGGCCCACCGGTTCCCAAGCCGGTCAGCATCGCGCCCACCGCCGCTGCGTTGTCAACGGTGCGTATGTGTCCATTGGCGGCGATGAGCATGCTGCCGCTTGCGTCTCGCCGCCAGGCGATCGAACCCGGCGTCCGCAGGACAACCGGGATAGACAGATCCACGGGGGGTCGGTCGGCGCTGGCACTGCGCTAAACCCATCGGCGATCAGGTGGGCCAGCCAGGTGCGTTGCAGTGCATCGTCCAGCCGTCCCTCGCGGCACATCGCCACCACCCGATCGCGGGCGTCGGCCAACGTGGCCGGCAGCTCGCCCATAGTGTCGGGAACGGAGAACATGGCCTGCCGGTCCTCCGCGCCGAGCCGAGATTGAAGCAGCCGCTGCACGTGTTGACCCACAAAGGCCGACAGCTGGGCGCCGAAATAGGCGCTGACCTGGACTACCGCCGACGGCGGTGTGGTCATGGTCGACACCAAGGTGTCCGGACAGGGCGAAGCCATTCTGGAGCAACTTCGAACGGTCACGGACAAGCCGACCGCGATGATTATCAACACGCTTCATCACTCTCGCCTTCGGCGCTGTCTTACTAAAGCTAACCACTACTCGCTCCTAGACCTTGAGAACGCGAAGCGCCCCCTTCACGCAATCACCAGGCTCGACCCTCCGGCTGTCAGACTGCCACGCACGTCTGCTGGAAGGAGCGGCGTAACGCCTGTACACTGCACCCTTCTGGGCGAAGCGTGACCAGCGGTCATCTCCCTCCCGGACGCTCCAGGGAGCGCCGCCTGACTAGGTAGTTGCACCGACTATGACGAACTCAGCCTCGATGTTGGCATCGGAGACAACGCCAACCGGCCGAAAGCGGATGACTGCGGCCGAGCGACGGGGTCAGCTGATCGACTCGGCGGTCGCCCTCTTCGGCCGGCATGGTTTCAGCGGCACCACCACCAAAGCCCTCGCACTGGCCGCCGGCATCAGCGAAGCCACGATTTTCAAGCACTTTCCAACCAAGGCCGACCTGTATGCGGCGGCGTTCGACCGACGCACCGCGGTGGGAACCAAGGAACTCGTCGCCATGCTGCAGGTTCACATGGACCGGGGTAAAGACGAAGAGCTGTTGCGAGCCGTCACTCGCGCCATCTTTCTCGGGTTCGAGATAGACCGAGATCTGCATCGCATGCTGCTCTTCATCCAACTCGAGAAAAACGCGAGCGAGAACGAGCAGTTGCTGTATGGAATGCAGAAGTCCCTCTTGTTCGGTTTTCTGGACCGCTACGTGGCACAGCGACAGGCTGAGGGGGCTTTCGCTCCGGGTAATCTGGGTCTTCTCTCGGGTCTGCTGGCCGGCGTGCCAGTCCAGTACGCCACACGAACCAAGTTGTACGGACAGAGTAGTGGCGCCTCGGACGAGGAGGTTGTGGACACGTACGCCAGATTTCTTCTCGCCGGTCTACGCGGTCATCAATCTGCAGACGCCACGCCACGAGCCACCTAGTAGCGGCCCCGGCTCCGCCGATCAGCCGGCGAGCCCGATGGGCGCCGCCAGCAACTGGTCAGGGATACCAAACGCGTCGACAAGGGAGACGGCGTGAGGCCGTAGCTGACCCAGCAACATGTTGACGGCCGTGCGAATCGCCTTAGCCTTGGTCGCGGTGATGTAGCGCTGTTCGAGAAACCACCCCCGGTCTTGCTCGATATGCCACAACGCATAAAGGGCGCAGATCTGACCCAGCAGTGCCTGCTCCTCTCCCCCGTCGACCTCGCGAACCGCCGCCTGGAACGACTCCAGCACTAGACGTTGCGCGTACGCATCAGCCAGCGTCAGTAGATGATCCTGCACCTCGATGAACGCGGCGAAGGAATCCATGCCACCGTCGACACGGCCCTTGAGGCGGCGCGCGGCGGAAATCAAGAGGCTCCGCTCACGGTCGCGGAACAGTTCGGCATGGACGCTCGGGTCCAGCAGGTGACGGGTGTCGTTCTGGTACCGCGTGATCGGGTTCACCTCACCAATGCGAACCTCGAGGCGTTCAGCGAGCTTGCCGAGGAGCCCGAAAAAATCCAAGTGAGAGAACTCTTGCCGATAACCGGCCAGCAGGCTCTTGGCCGCCTGCAGCCTGAGCACGGTGTTGTCGCCCTCGAATGTCGTGAAGATATCTGAGTCGGCCTTCAGCAGCGCGAACCGATTCTCCGCCCGATAGCCCTCGCCGCCGCATGCTTCACGGGCCTC
>CAUYXS010000159.1:0-3335 GCA_963577205.1 Dehalococcoidia bacterium
ACGTTCAGGAAGCGTTTCATGGGACCCCCTTCTACCAAGTTACTTGCGTTTGGAGTGCCGGCAAGCTATCTACCCGGCGACCAGCCCACCGTCTTCTTCGAGGGCCCGCCGAATCATATTCATCGGCTTTTTGGCGTGTCAAGGACCTTCAGGTCAGTTTTGCGGACCGCGGCCCCGTCCTTTGGCAGAACCAACCAGTGTGTGCGCGGCGTCACAACCAGGCTTCCGCTATACTTGACCGGTCGCCCCCGTAGCTCAGTGGATAGAGTACCGGCCTCCGGAGCCGGGAGCGAGGGTTCGAATCCCTCCGGGGGTACCACCCGTCTTTCGGCTCGCGGATGAGCTGCATCCCCGGCTTATGGCTGGCCCGTCTTTCGGTAGACGAGGGCTCGCTCGATGGAAGCCCGAAGCGCAAGAACCGGCTGTGCATCGTGCATGCGGTTCGTTTAGACGCACCCTCGCTTGTTCTTCGGGTAACCCTGCGCTAACCAAAGACGCACACATAGCCCTGGCGGCGAAGCCCCCATTGGGGCATTGCCGAAGGGAACGCCTGATATCCTTCAAGCAAGCCATCGGACCCTTTTGCGCGCGCGCCAGGCAAACCCACGCAGTCGCTCGCAACGCGCCGGCGCCACCTGGCATAAGCCCGTTAGGCTGACTGCGCTCGGGTCGATGGGAACGAGGCGCCTAAAGCGGGCACCCCAACCAAAACGGCCACCGACGATGACGATAAAGACATAAATCGCGGACGACGGAAGATGACGAATAATAAGGAGCACCGCCATGGCATCCCCAACCGCCTACCGACTGCCTCGCAACGTGTTGCCGACCCGCTACGAGATTTCGCTGGAGCCGGACATTGATCAGTTCACCTTCGCGGGCGAGGCACGAGTCGCTGTCATGGTGTCGGAGCCCACCGACACCATCATGACCAACGCGGCCGAGCTTGCCGTGTCATCAGCGACAGTCACGCTCGCGGACGGGTCGACGCTCACTGCGGCATCGGCGGTGGTCGACGAGGAGGCTGAGAGCCTCACCGTGAAATTCGGTGACCGCCTCCCCGTGGGCGAGGCGACGCTGCACCTCGCCTTCACGGGCACGCTGAATGATCAGCTGCGAGGCTTCTACCGCAGCCGCTACGAAGCGACGGACGGCTCTACGCGCTGGCTGGCCACGACGCAGTTCGAGGCGACCGACGCTCGACGTGCGTTTCCCTGCTGGGACGAACCGAACGTGAAGGCGGTCTTCGACGTGACTCTCACAATCCCCGAGGGCATGGCCGCGGTTTCCAACATGCCCATCGCCGAAGAAAGCCCGGCGTCGGCGGGAAAGCGGACGGTCCGCTTCAAGCCGAGCCCGCGGATGTCGACTTACTTATTGGCCTTCGTGATCGGCGACCTCACCCACGTGGACCAGGTCGACATGGCGGGTGTGCTCCACCGCGTATGGACGACGCGCGGCAAGGAAGAGCAGGGCCGTTTCGCGCTGGAGCACAGCGTGAAGATCCTCGACTACATGAACAGTTACTTCGGCATCCCGTTCCCTTTGCCCAAGCTTGACCACATCGCCGTGCCGGACTTCGCGGCAGGCGCCATGGAGAATTGGGGCGCGATCACTTACCGAGAGACGGCGCTGCTGTTCGACCCGCAGAACTCGGCGGCGCAGGCGCGGCAGCGCATCCTCGAGGTCGTCGCGCACGAGATCGCGCACATGTGGTTCGGGGATCTTGTCACCATGGAGTGGTGGGATGACCTCTGGCTGAACGAGAGTTTCGCATCGTGGATGGGCGACAAGACGGTCGATCACCTCTACCCCGAATGGGAAATGTGGACCCAGTTCGTGTCCATGGATACCAACTCGGCGTTAGCGCTTGATGGTCTGCGCAACTCGCACCCCATAGAGCAAGAGGTCCGCGACCCCGCTGAGATCCGTGAGCTGTTCGATGCGATCAGCTACAGCAAAGGCGGGTCTGTCCTCCGGATGCTCGAGGACTTCCTTGGCGCCGAGGAGTTTCGCGCTGGCCTGCACGACTATCTCTCCAGTCATGCCTATGCGAACGCACGTGGCGCGCACCTGTGGGAGGCACTGGAAAAGGCGTCCGGTAAGCCGGCGGTCGCTGTCGCCAACTCGTGGATTAAGCAAGTGGGCTACCCGGTGATCGACGTGGTGGCCGACCGGAGCGCGGACGGCGTGAGGCTGGCATTCAAGCAGGACCGGTTCCTGTACGACCACCTCGTGGGCGGTGAAACTACCGATGCCACCGTCTGGCAAATCCCAGTGTCCGTTGCGCGGGGTTCAGGCGACCCGGCATCCGTTCTCATGGAGGCGAAGGTCGAGACGATGGACCTGCCTGCCCCGGCCGAGGCGGACGACGACTGGATCAAGGTGAATGCGGGCCAGACCGGCTTCTTCCGCGTTAGCTACGAGCCCGATGAGTGGGGTCGCATGCGGGCCGCGGTCGCCAGCCGTCAGGTGCCGCCGACCGACCGGCTGAGCTTGCAGAACGATGCTTACGCTCTGATGCGTGCCGGCCACGCGCCGGCCACGGTGTTCCTGTCGCTGGCCGGCGCCTACGGCGACGAGACGGACGCGACGGTGGTGTCCGACCTGGCTTCCAATCTGCGCGGACTCGAAACGCTGCTTTGGGACCAAGCGTCGCTCGCTCCGTTCCGGGACTTCGCTCGCGGCCGGTTCGCAGATGGCGCGGCGCGGGCTGGCTGGGACGCTGGGCCGGGCGAAGGCCACATGGATGCACTGTTCCGCAGCACGGTCATTGGCGGGCTTGGCAGGTACGGTGACCTGGCGACGGCTGAGGAGGCGCGTAGGCGCTTTCAGCGAATGTTAGAAAGCCCGTCGTCGCTGCACCCCGACCTCCGAGCTGTCGTCTACGGCCTCGCAGCGCAGACCGGCGACCGCAGCACTTACGACGCGATGTGGCGTCTTTACCACAGGGCGTCGCTGCACGAAGAGAAGATGCGCCTGCTGGGCGCCATCACGCGGTTCGAGCAGCCCGAGCTGATCGCCGACCTGCTCGTGCGTTCCATGGACGATGAGCAAGTGCGCGCCCAGGACGCGCCGCTGGTGCTGGTGCAAGTGGCCATGAACCGCGAGGGTCGCGACATGGCCTGGGACTTCATGCGCGATCAATGGGAGGAGATCGACCGGCGCTACGGCAAGGGCGGGTTCGCCATCATGCGGCTGGTCCAGGCCACTGGCTCTTTCACGACACTTCAGCGAGCCGATGAGGTCGACGCATTCTTTAAGGCGCACTCGGCGCCGTCCGCGGCGCGGACCATCCAGCAGTCGCTGGAGCGCATCCGGCTGAACGCACGGTG